>NZ_LKDX01000002.1:0-285291 GCF_001401795.1 Pseudoalteromonas sp. P1-26
CTGACCCCATGCCGAACTCAGTAGTGAAACGAAACAGCGCCGATGATAGTGTAGCAGCTGCTATGTGAAAGTAGGTCATCGCCAGGATCCTATTAAAGAAAGCCCGATTCGAAAGAGTCGGGCTTTTTTGCGTCTGGGAGCTGTCAGCTTTCAGCCGTCAGACGTCATCTGAAGCACAGAGATATCAGAGGTTAGATGTCAGTTGAACTGTGTGGTTGTTTAGTACCGAGACTCCCTCAGCAACATCCCCGTAGGAGGCACTTCAGTGCCGAATTAATAAAGCAAAACATTCATGGCTAAAGCCATTCCTACAAGTACACTTTACCTAAAACCTAAAACCTAAAACCTAAAACCTAAAACCTAAAACCTAAAACCTAGAGCCTAGAGCCTAGAGCCTAGAGCCTAGAGCCTAGAGCCTCCGGCAGAGGAAGACGCAGAACCAAACACCCACACCGCGCGGCTGATCGCTGACGGCTGAAAGCTGATAGCTCTGTGTTGGGTTTCGCTGCGCTCTACCCAACCTACGGCAGACCCTCAAACTTTACTCTTTCTAACTCGTATCTTTCCCCTTTCTTACTTACAACTTTACTCTCGCAAACTTGCTTCCCTAACCTTGTTATGCGATAAAGCGTTTTATATTTGTAATACAATTAAGGTGTGCTGTGTCTCGTAAGAAAACGACCAAGTCAAAAGGCTCTTCAGGTTTAAATCGTAAAAATAGTGAAGCATTTATTGCTAAGTTCTCTTCGCATCCAGATACACATCTATGCCCGTCGGGTTTAATGTATAAAGTGATTGATGATGTTGAAGGAGAACGCATATCAGAATTCGATACAGTGGTTATTAACCAACGTATTATGCTTGCTGATGGCAATGTGATTGCCGACAGTTATAAAGCCGGTATGCCCGAAGTGTTCGCTTTATCTGAAGCTATAGAAGGGTTAAGAGAAGGTTTATTATTAATGAATATCGGTTCTCGCTATGAATTTGTGATCCCTCCAGAGCTTGCTTGGGGTAAAAAAGGTAACGGTGGCAAGATTGGCGCAAATGCAGTGCTACATTTTGACGTTCGTTTAATGCGTCTAGCTTAACTCTCTTCGGATGAGTACTTTAGCATAAGTCGACAGGCTACTTAAAACGCGTTAACGTTCACTATTGGTTTACTGAGGAACATTATGGACGCATTTACTTCACGAGTTTACTTTCTTCGCCATGGTGAAATCGCTACGCCTGGAATTCTTTCTGGGCAAATCGATGTTGGTTTATCTGAGCAAGGCCTTGAACAAATGCGCCAAGCCTCTGCCGAGCTCATACATTTAAATGCCATATATAGTTCACCGCTAAAGCGTTGCTCAGTCCACGCTGATTATTTAGCAAATCAACACTCACTGCATGTACACTATTATAACGCGCTAAAAGAGTTTAATTTTGGTGATTGGGATGGCCAAGATTACCAACAGCTTTGGCAGCAAACGAGTAAGCCTCATATTGGTGATTTTTGGCAACACCCTTGGCAAGTAAAAGTGCCCAATGGTGAATCTATGGCTGATTTTTACGCTCGGGTAGAGGCATGGTGGCACACGTTTTTGCAATCATTGTGTGAATCTAAGCATGAACAGTCATTGGTAATAAGTCATGCAGGTGTGATTAAACAAATTCTCGCTATTGTATGTCAGATGCCAAAACAATCAGCCACGCATTTAAATGTTTTTCACCTTCCTTATGCGGGGCTTATTACACTCGATGTATATATAGATGAACAAGGACAAGCTTGGCCTAAAATTGTTTTTTAGCCATCTAGAGCGATATTCATTGAATTATTTACTTAGCCCGCCATAATACTCATATGCTATGGAATGGAGTGAAATTCTCCAGCTGTTCCCGCAACTGTAATCCATCTAAATAATGGTCAGCCAGATACTTAGCACTAACAATTAATCATCGAGCGGGTCAACTCACATCATTTTCTGGTACTTACCAGTGCTTTCTTGTGCGTTGCGATTACTCGCCAAGAGAGAATAAGCTTGCAACAAAATAGCCTTAGCGCTGCGCCATTAATATCAGTGTCTGATTTAAGTTGGGGTACTGCGAATAAAACGATACTTAAATCAATTAACCTTGAGTTAAAAGCAGGGCAGTTTATCGGTCTACTCGGCCCCAATGGGGCAGGTAAATCAAGCCTACTGCGTTGTCTTTATCGTTACTTGAAACCTCAGCAAGGGGTTGTGCTGCTGAGCGGTCAAGATATTTGGCAAATCAGTGCTGATGAATATGCAAAGCAGGTTGCAGTTGTTTTACAAGAGTCTCCATCGCAGTTTAATTTGTCTTTGTTCGATGTAGTGAGTTTAGGCTTAACACCTCATAAGCGGCTTTTCAGCGCCACGTCTGCCAATGATAAGCTGCGAATATATCAAGCGATAGAGCAGGTAGGTTTGTCTCATCATAGTGAGCAAGCATTTGATTCGCTCTCAGGTGGCGAAAAGCAAAGAGCTCTTATTGCACGCTCTATCGTACAACAACCTAAGTTGCTCATCATGGATGAGCCTACCAGTCACCTTGATGTTAAATACCAAATTCAAATAATGGAATTAGCAAAGTCCCTCGATGTGACAGTGCTTGCCTCTTTCCATGATTTAAATCTCGCAGCGAGTTTATGTGATGAATTATTGGTGATTGATGAAGGGCGTTTGGTTTGTCAGGGGCAACCAAAAGCGGTGCTTACTGAGCAGCTGTTGAGTGATGTATTTGGTGTCTGCGCAGCGGTATCTGCTCACCCGCAATCAAGCTCTGATAAGTTTATTCCGCACATCACTTATTTTTATGGCTATCAGACACAGGAGCATCAAAATGACTGATGCAATGCGTTTAAGTATCTGTGTTGTCGTAGGGCTTATTAGTTGTATTTTAGCATTGAGCTTTGGTGCTGCAAATACGCCACTGAGTGATGTTTTTAATGGTTTGTTTAGCCAAGATAGCGATGAATTTGTGCAGCGTATTATTTGGCAGCTGCGTATGCCAAGAACGGTGCTGGCATTTTTAGCAGGCTCAGGGCTTGCTCTGGCAGGACTAATTTTGCAGACCGTAACCCGAAACCCGCTTGCTGACCCTTACTTGTTTGGTATTTCTTCTGGGGCTTCATTTGGTGTGGTGTGCTTTATAGCCCTAACCGGTGTGAGTTTTGGCTTTAGTATGTCAGTTGCAGCATTTGCCGGAAGCTTACTTTCTATGCTGTTGCTTATTGCTATTGCAGGGCGTCGCCATGTTGGTCAAGTTGAAGCCATGTTACTCGCTGGTGTTGCTTTATCTTTTTTATTTAGTGCTCTGACTAGTCTGCTGCTTTATTTTAGCGACCCTCAAGCTATAACCGCTATTTTGTTTTGGACGATGGGCAGTTTTTCTCGTGCACAGTGGGACACTCTTTGGCTGCCGTTTACAGTAATTATTGCCTGTATGACGCTGATGATTGCATTTCGTCGTCAGCTTAATGCAATGCTGCTTGGTGATGAAAGTGCTGCAACCTTGGGGATTCATGTGCAACGCTTTCGGATCATGATGCTGCTGCTAAGTTCATTAATTACAGCTGTGCTTGTTGCTATGTGCGGTGGCGTTGGTTTTGTCGGCCTGATGATCCCACATATTGTGCGCTACTTTTCACCGCAAGGCAGCAGCCATAACTTAGTTATGACCTCCTTGGTCGGAGGTATTTTTATGGTGTGGGTAGATGTGTTATGCCGAACCCTATTGAATAACCAAGAACTACCCGTAGGTGTGATCACAGCCGCTATTGGTAGCGTGTTCTTTTTATTCTTACTTTATTTTCGTAAACAGAGCAGGTAGCTAATGTTTAATATCATGCCTATTAATCAGCGATTTTCAGCTGTAATTCAACAAAAAATAGACCTCAAAACAAAGCCGTTAGGAGCTTTGGGTCAGCTTGAAAGTTGTGCTAAACAATTAACGCTTATTTTTTCAAAGCAACTTGATAGTGAGCAGGCGCTAGTTGCCTTTAAACCTGTTATTTCAAACCCTTCTCTAGTTGTATTTGCGGGTGATCATGGTGTGGCAAGCCAAGGTGTGTCGATTGCTCCTAGATGCGTTACATCTCAAATGGTGGCAAACTTTGCAGCAGGAAGTGCAGCGATTAATGTATTTTGTCGCCAGCTTGGCTGGCAGCTAGAAGTTGTAGACGCTGGAACACTCAGTACTTCACACAATAAAAGTGTGCATAACCAGCGTTTAGGTGAAATCACTGCACCACTAAATACTGAAATGGCCATGTCACTTAGCCAGGTTGAAAAAGGGTTTGCATTAGCCAAACAGCGAGTTCATTCACTCTATGAGCAAGGTTGTAATACCATCGCCTTTGGTGAGATGGGTATTGGCAATACCACAAGTGCTGCGGCATTAATGGCTGCCTTGTTGTCGTTACCTGCTAGCCAATGTGTTGGTAAAGGCACAGGTGTGAGCGACGAGGTTGTTGCTAAAAAAATTAAAGTTGTTGAGCAAGCCCTTCAATTACACCAAGCTCATTTTAGCGATCCGCTAATGACGCTTGCGGCATTAGGTGGTTTTGAAATTGTACAGATCACCGGTGCTATTTTAGCTGCTGCGGAGCTTGGCATGGCAGTGATCGTGGATGGCTTTATTTGTACTGCTGCAGCGCTTGTTGTAACTCACATTAATGCAAACGCTCGTGATTACATGTTATTTGCTCATGCCTCTGATGAACAAGGGCACAAAGCAATGCTCAATGCCTTGCACGCATCACCTTTATTGCAGCTTGATTTAAGGTTAGGAGAGGGCACTGGGGCTGCGCTTGCCTTACCTTTACTGCAAGCATCTTTGGCGTTTTACAATGACATGGCAAGTTTTGCCGATGCCAATGTTGAGCAAGTTGTCTGATATGAGCGCTGAACAACACACTTCTGACTCTACCCCAAGTCAGTTTCAACTATTTTTACTGGCGCTTAGTTTTTTAACGCGTATACCCGTTAAGTTAAACTTTGCAGTATCGAGTCAGGCACTCAATCAGGCCAGCCGTTATTTTGCATTGGTCGGCGTGATTTTAGGTGTAGTTTTAGCGCTGAGTTTTTTACTGCTAAGTTGGTTATTCCCCGCAGCCATTTCAGTTGCCTTAGTTATGGCGTTTAGCTTGATAATCACAGGGGCATTTCATGAAGATGGCCTTGCTGATGTCTGGGATGGCTTTGGTGGTGGTTGGCACGTTGCAGATAAGCTGAGCATTATGAAAGATAGTCGCTTAGGTACCTATGGTGCAGCGGCGCTTGTGATGGCCTTATTAATTAAATACCAAACACTCGTTGCACTTAGTGAAGTAACCAGTACTGTGATTATTGCACTTGTTTTAGGGCAAAGCTTAAGTCGGGTTGTAGCAACAAGTTTAATTGCAGGTATGGACTATGTAAGTCAGGACGCCACATCTAAAGTAAAGCCAATTGCGATGCATTTAAGCACGCAAAGTTATCAAATACTGCTAGCAACTGGCGGTGCGGTGTTAGCAATTGCATGGTTGTTTTTTGGCTTTACTTTAGGGCAATTATTAATCCTCATCAGTGTGCTTTTTGTTACTCGTTTACTATTAAAGCGCTGGTTTGAAAAACAGTTATCTGGCTACACCGGCGATTGCTTAGGAGCAGCCCAGCAAGTATCTGAGCTTGTTACCTACCTTTGCTTGGTGAGTTTATTATGAGCCAGCAAAATACTTTAATTTTAGGTGGTGCTCGCAGCGGTAAAAGCCGTTTTGCTGAGCAGCTGGCAACAAATTCAAACAAGCCGCTTATCTACATCGCCACAGCCAATGCGGGTGATGAAGAAATGACAGCCCGAATTAATAGGCATCAAGCTGAGCGGGCTAAGCATTGGCAACTTGTTGAAGAGCCTTTGTATTTGGCTAAAGCACTACAACAACATAGCCAAGCTGAAAACTGTATTTTAGTGGACTGTTTAACGCTGTGGTTGAGTAATTGCCTATGCCAGCAGGGTGAAGCATTTTGGCTTGAGCAAAAAGCGTCCTTACTCGATGTGTTATCGCAATTGCCGGGTGAGGTTATTTTTGTCAGCAATGAAGTGGGTCATGGCATTGTGCCGCTCGGTGAATTAAGCCGTCAGTTTGTTGATCATTCAGGTTGGTTGCATCAAGCCTTAGCACAGCAAGTTGCACGTGTTGAGTTTGTGATTGCAGGTCTTGCACAAACCTTAAAAAGAGAACAATGATGAAAACAATAATGGTGCAAGGCACGACCTCAGATGCAGGTAAAAGTACTCTTGTAGCAGCACTTTGCCGGATCTTTGCTGAGCGAGGCATAAAGGTTGCGCCCTTTAAGCCACAAAATATGGCGTTAAATAGCGCTGTAACCGCAGATGGTGGCGAGATAGGTCGCGCACAAGCTTTGCAAGCTGTAGCGGCAAAAGTCCCCGCAGAAGTCGATTTTAACCCTATCTTATTAAAACCTAACAGTGATACTGGGGCGCAGGTAATCGTTCATGGTAAAGCGCTGTCGAATATGGAAGCAGGCAGTTATCACGACTACAAAAAAGTGGCGATGGATGCAGTTCTTACTTCGCAGCAGCGCTTAAGTGAGCGTTTTGAATTACTGGTTGTTGAAGGTGCTGGGAGCCCTGCAGAAATTAACCTGCGCGAAAACGATATTGCCAATATGGGTTACGCCGAGGCGGTAGATTGCCCAGTGATCATTATTGCCGATATTGACAAAGGCGGTGTGTTTGCTCATTTAGTCGGAACGTTAGCCTTGTTGTCAGAATCAGAGCAAGCACGAGTAAAAGGCTTTGTGATTAATCGTTTTCGGGGCGATATTGCGTTATTGCAAGGTGGCCTTGATTGGTTAGAGCAATACACCAATAAGCCAGTACTTGGGGTATTACCTTATTTACATGACTTAGCACTAGATGCTGAAGATGCCGTTGCTATAACTAATCAGGTCGATAAACCGCAATTATGCATAGCAGTGCTGCTACTTCCTCATATTAGTAATCACACAGACTTTGATGCACTGCGACTACAACCAGAAATCGATTTACAGTATGTACGTCATACTCAGGCTATTCCAAGTGTTGATCTGATTATTATACCGGGCAGTAAAAATGTACTCAGCGATTTAGCGTTTTTAAAAAATGAAGGTTGGCATAAACAAATAACACGTCATTTACGCTATGGCGGTAAAGTGCTTGGAGTATGCGGTGGGCTGCAGATGTTAGGTAACTACCTTGCTGATCCACATGCAGTGGAGTCTAATTTAGGCAGCGCAGTAGGGCTTGGGCTTGCTGACTTTGAAACGCAATTAGGGCAACAAAAAATACTAAGCCAAGTCTCTGGCATACTTCATTTAAACAATAGCGATAAAGCAATATCTGGTTATGAAATTCACGCCGGGATCAGCCAAGGGCCAGCACTTGAAAAGCCATTTTTGAGCTTTAATGATCACCCAAGTGGATTCAAAGTAGATGGTTTTATTAGTGATGATAACCAAATAGCAGGTACTTACTTACATGGCTTGTTCGATACCCCTGAGGGCGTATCTGAGCTAATAACTTGGCTTGCAACAAATAACCAAATTAAACCAATTGATATTAATTTAAACCGTGAACAGCAGTTAAGCCGTTTAGCAAACGTGGTAGCAGAGAATCTCGATATTGAACAAATCATCAATATTTATGAGAACTTCAATTTAGAGACATAAGGAACAACAATGAGCGAACAGAATCAAGATAAGCACCAACAACGCCAGCAAAAAGTAAAAGAAAAAGTCGACGAACGGATTGCTGCTGCACAAAAAGAGCAGGGTATTTTTCAGGTTATAACTGGCAACGGTAAAGGGAAATCGACTTCTGGGTTTGGTACTGTTGCACGTGCGGTAGGTCACGGAATGAAAGCAGCTGTGTGCCAGTTTATTAAAGGCACATGGGAGTGTGGTGAACGCAACCTACTCGAAAAAGCAGGGGTTGAATTTGTTATAATGAACACCGGTTTTACTTGGGAAACACAAAATAAAGAGTCAGATACTGCTGCTGCGCAAGTGACATGGCAAGAAGCGAAAAGAATGCTGAAAGATGAGTCGATTAACCTCGTTATGCTCGACGAAATAACCTATATGATCACCTACGGCTATATTGATTTAGACGAAGTGCTAGAAGCAGTTAGCTCTCGTCCTGCTATGCAATCGGTGATAATTACAGGTCGTGGTGCGCACCGTAAACTGACCGACTTAGCTGATACAGTCAGTGAAGTCAGAAACGTAAAACACGCTTTTGATGCAGGGATCAAAGCACAAAAAGGGTTCGATTTTTAATATGAGAACCATCAAGTTTGCACTCTTAGGGGTTTTATTTTATTTACCTGCATTGGCTCAGGCTCATGAAATTAAAGAGCCGCAGCGTATCGTTGCCTTAGCACCGCACATCGTTGAAAACCTATTTGCGATTGGAGCAGGAGAGCGCATTGTCGGTACCGTTGACTATGCAGATTTTCCTCAGCAAGCGAATGATATCGAACGGGTCGGCGGCTATTACGGCATTAACATGGAAAAACTGTTGTCGTTAAAACCAGACCTAGTTCTGGCTTGGAAAACGGGTAACAAAGCCGAAGATCTCGCTTACATTGAAAAATTAGGTATTCCGGTAGCGTACAGCAATCCAAATCAGGTTGATAATGTGGCTGATGAACTACGTAAACTAGGCACGCTTACGCATTTGCAAACCAAGGCAAATAAAGTAGCTAAAGAGTTTGAAACTAAACTCGAAGCTATTCGTACAGCGCAAGAAGGCAAACCGAAAGTGTCGGTGTTTTATCAATTATGGCCTGAGCCGATGATGACAGTTGGTGGAAATACTTGGATCAATCAGCTATTAACTATTTGTCATGCGGATAATGTGTTTGCTAATAGCGATACAGACTACCCGCGCATTAGTATTGAAAATGTATTGGTTGCCAATCCAGAGGTAGTGATTATTCCAGATGAAAAATCGAAAAAGCCTCAGCCTAAAATTGATTGGCGACAATGGCCTGAATTACCAGCGGTACAGCATAACCAGTTTATTAGTGTAAACGCAGACTTATTGCACCGTTTTACAACCCGTATGCTTGATGGTTTAACTGATATGTGTGGTAAAATAGATGTTTCTCGTCAGCAAATACAGGCTTCAAAATGATCGATTGGCAAACATTTCTAGATACCGAGCTTGCTAAGCCCTACATGCAAGAAACCTTGCAATATGTGGCCGATAGACGCGCAGCAGGCGTTACCGTTTATCCGAAAGACGAACAGGTATTTTCAGCTTTTGATGCTACACCTTTAAATGAAGTTAAGGTGGTTATTTTAGGCCAAGATCCTTACCACGGAGAAGGGCAAGCCCATGGTTTGTGCTTTTCGGTATTACCAGAGGTTAAAAAATTACCACCGTCTTTGAAGAATATGTACAAAGAGCTGGCAACTGATATCGATGGTTTTGAGATCCCTCATCATGGCTATTTGCAAAGCTGGGCTGAGCAAGGCGTGTTCTTACTCAACACGGTATTAACTGTTGAGCAAGGGCAAGCTCATTCTCATAAGCACCTTGGTTGGGAAAAATTTACTGATACAGTAATTGCGCTTATTAATCAGCACTGTGACGGTGTGGTGTTTGTGTTATGGGGGGCACATGCTCAGAAAAAAGGTAAACACATTGATACCTCGCGTCATCATGTGATCCAAGGCCCGCATCCATCACCGCTTTCTGCACATCGTGGCTTTTTTGGTTGTCAGCATTTTTCAAAGACAAACCAGCTACTTACTGATCAAAATAAAGCGCCAGTAAATTGGTCGTTGCCGCAAATGCAAAAGGCCCTTGCGGGCCTTTAATTAAAAGTCTAATTCATCAAGCTCAATGCTGTCTGTGAAATAGTCTAACTCCTGTAGTTCTTTGCGAAGTCTATGCTTGTCTTTCAAAGCTTCGATTTCGCGCCATTTTCTCTTTTTATTTTTTGTAGAGGTCTTTTTTGTTTTACTAGGACCTTCTAATATTTCTAAAATATCGTCTAGGCTATCCATGAACTTCTCCTATTGATTTTTTGAACCTCGGAAATACCTATACCACAGGCTGCTCAAAAATAGAATAAAAAAGTGACAATACTGTTACAGAAGTGTGATTGATAGATGAATAGATCAAAGGATTAGTTATTTTAGAAACAAAAACGCCACCTAGCGGTGGCGTTTAAAAAATGCTGTAATTTGAATTACATTGCTTTAAAGCGTGCTTCTAATTCAAGCTGTGCTTGTGCAAAAGAGCGAATACCCTCAGCAAGTTTTTCTGTCGCCATAGCATCTTGGTTATGTAACCAACGGAACTGGCTTTCAGTTAGTGGTGCTGGTTTTTCTTCAACAGTAAAGTCGCTCTCTAGTAGGTACTCTTGTGCATCCGTTAATTGGCCTAACTCCTCTAAAAGACCTGGGCTAATCGTTAACTTATCACAGCCAGTAAGTGCGATGATCTCGCCTGTGTTACGGAAGCTTGCGCCCATAACAACTGTTTTGTAATCGTGGCGTTTGTAGAATTCGTAAATGCTACGTACAGATTGCACGCCTGGATCGTTTAGCGGATCAGTTGGTTTTTCCATACCGTTAGCAACGTGCCAGTCTAAGATACGGCCAACGAATGGTGAAATTAAAAATACATTTGCATCGGCACATGCGCGTGCTTGTGCTTCAGAGAATAACAGCGTTAAGTTACACTTAGTGCCTTCTTTTTCAAGCTGCTCAGCGGCTTTGATACCTTCCCACGTTGATGCAACTTTGATTAGGATTTTATCTTTGCTAACACCTTCTTTTTCGTAAAGGCTTAGTAAAGTGTGGGCTTTATCGATAGTCGCTTGGGTATCAAATGATAAACGTGCGTCTACCTCTGTTGAGATATAGCCCGGTACGATTTCGCTAATTTCTTTACCAATTAATACAGCAAAGTAATCACATGCTAACTCAAGTTGTTTAGCTGCATCTTGCTCGGTTTCTTTGGCATATTGCCACGCTTTATCTAAATAAGGCTTATACGCTTCAATTTCACTGGCTTTTAAAAGTAGAGATGGGTTTGTTGTTGCATCTTCTGGTTGGTGCTTTTTGATAGCTTCGATATCACCTGTATCTGCAACAATAGATGAATGCTGTTTAAGCCTTTGTAGTGCTGAAGTCATTTGCTTTCCTCATTCCAAGCAAGTTAAAAGAAAATCCATTATAGCGGCCTTTATGCTGCAACACTATGACAGTGTTTAATAGGTCAAATGTCCTTAATACAGAAAACTAGAACATTATGTATGAAAAGAACAGCGGATAAAGGCAGGACGAAACAAAACGTGCATTTTGATTCAATTAATGTTGAAATTGACATCAAACAAATTACAAGTCAATAGCTAAGTATGATCACTGTTATTTCACCTGCAAAAAATTTAGATTACGAAACACCAGCCACGACCGATAAATTCACTCAACCTGAATTACTCGAGCACAGCGAAGAGTTAATGTCAGTTTGCCGTGATTTAACACCAGCGCAAATTGGTAGCCTAATGAAAATCAGCGATAAACTAGCTGGTTTGAATGCGGCACGCTTCGCCGAGTGGTCACAGCCATTTACCCAAGACAATGCAAAACAAGCCGTGCTAGCCTTTAATGGTGATGTATACGGTGGCTTAGATGCGCAAACTCTAAGCGGTGCTGATCTTGATTATGCACAGTCGCACTTACGTATTTTGTCTGGCCTTTATGGTGTGCTTAAACCATTAGATTTAATGCAAGCTTACCGCCTTGAAATGGGCACTAAGTTAGAAAACCCACGTGGTAAAAACTTATATGAGTTTTGGGGCAGTGTTATCGCCGAAAAGCTAAATACAGTGCTTGCTGAGCAAGATAGCAAATACTTGGTAAACCTTGCTTCGAATGAGTATTTTAAAGCGGTTGATAAAAAAGCATTAAACGCACAAATCATCACTCCACATTTTAAAGACTGTAAAAACGGTCAATATAAAGTGATTAGCTTTTATGCGAAAAAAGCTCGCGGCATGATGGCACGTTACATCATTGAAAATAAAATCACCCAATTAAGTGATTTAAAAGATTTCACTGTGGCGGGTTATTACTTTAGTAGCGATGCAACAACAAAAGAATTAGAGCCTGTTTTCTTACGAGAAGAGCAGAACTAATTTTTTAGTAAAATGAATTAGAAGAGCCGTGCTTAGCACGGCTTTTTTATGGTTTTAATACTCTAAATTAGAAATGGCGTTCATCTTGCTAAGTACTTTGTTGAGCAATTAATTCAACAAGGTACAAAAATGTTAAAAATTCCGACAGTAAGTGAAGCCGAAAAGCTGATAGAAGAAAAACTCGGTGGCTGGGTTGATATCATCATAAGCCATATTCCAAACTTTATTGTCGCAGTAATTATTACTATCGTGTTTTCATTGCTGGCGCGTATCGTTGGGTCAATGCTCAGAAAGCTATTACGCCGCTCGTTAGAGTCATCGCAAATAGCAGACTTAATGTCATCGATAGTAAAAGTCATCGTGTTATGCGTAGGCTTATTTGTAGCCCTTGATTTCTTGGGTCTTAGAGGCACTGTCACCTCATTACTTGCTGGTGCTGGTATCGTAGGTCTTGCAATTGGTTTTGCCTTTCAGGACATGACAGAGAACCTTATAGCGGGTATTGCCATGGGTATTCGCAAACCATTTAAAACAGGTGATGTAATCCGCACCGAAAGCGTGTTTGGTACCGTTAAGGCGATTAACCTTAGAAATACCCTCATTGAGAACTTTTATGGGCAACTTATCTTAGTGCCTAATAAGATTCTATTTAGAAATATACTCAGTAACTACAGTACCTTAGGTGTGCGTCGTATCGAAGTGCCTGTAGGTATTTCGTATGCTGACGATCCAGAACAAGCCGCTGAGGTGATTGTTAAAAAAATCAATGAGTTTGATTTTGTGATTAAACAAGAAGAAACCGCCGTTTACGCCGAAAGCTTTGGTGATAGCAGCGTTAACTTACTAGTTTGGTTTTGGATTAAATACCCCGGCGAAGCAGATTTCATGACCGTTCGCCACAAGGCTGTTGTGGCAGTTAGAAACGCTCTAAGCGAAGCTGACATGACCATCCCATTCCCAATCCGCACGTTAGATTTTGGCATCAAAGGCGGCGAGAAATTAAATGCCATGATAAGCGAAAAACAGCAAGATAAAGACGCTGAGGCACCGCAAACCGATGAGTAAAATTTACTGACTCATCGGCGTGATTTACACAGGGAAGTGTTTGAGGGGTGGGGGAGAGTTTATTTTTGACTAGATAAAGTGAATGGTTTTTGCCTCTAAAAACTTTTTGTCCAAATACAAGCTTGCTCTCACTTTTACTGTTTATTAGAAATGATTGGCGTTTTATTTGTTAGAAATTAACCCTCGCGCGAAATAAATTTCACGCCTACGGTGAGCTATTTTTGACTTAGAGCTTAAAATTTACGGTTTAAAGCTGGGTTCCCGTGTTAGGTTTCGCTACACTCAAACCAACCTACGGGCTTAAAGTTTTTGTCCTACAAAAAAGCGCAAGCAGTTTAACTGTTTGCGCTTTTTATTTATTTGTTATATCAAAGATTAGTGAAGGATACGTGCTCTGATTGTACCTTCAACAGCACTTAGCTCTTTAAGAGCGACTTCAGATTGGTCTGTATCGACATCAATTACAACGTAACCAATTGATTCGTCAGTTTGTAAGTACTGGGCTGCGATATTAATGCCGTGCTGTGCAAACGCTTGGTTAATTTGCGTTAGAACACCTGGGCGGTTGTGGTGCACGTGTAATAAGCGGCTGCGGTTTGCAAGCTCTGGCAGTGATACTTCAGGGAAGTTAACTGCAGTAATAGTTGAACCATTATCTGAGTACTTAGCAAGTTTGCCTGCTACTTCAATACCGATATTTTCTTGTGCTTCTTGTGTTGAACCACCAATATGCGGAGTCAAAATCACGTTATCGAACTCGCGCAGCGGTGATACGAACTCTTCATCATTTGATTTTGGTTCTACAGGGAACACGTCGATTGCAGCGCCGCTCAGCTTTTTATCTCGAAGTGATTCTGCTAATGCATCGATATCAACAACAGTGCCGCGAGAAGCATTGATCAAGATGGCGCCTTGCTTCATTACTTCAAGCTCAGCCATACCAATTAGGTTCTTCGTTTGCGGTGTTTCTGGTACGTGTAAGCTAATAACGTCAGCACGTTGTAGTAACTGAGTTAGGTTATGAACTTGTGTTGCATTACCCAGCGTTAGCTTGTCTTCGATATCGTAAAACTCAACGTTCATACCGATATTTTCAGCCATGATACCTAGCTGTGTACCAATGTGGCCGTAACCAATAATACCTAACGTTTTACCACGTGCTTCAAATGAGCCGTTGGCAGATTTTAACCAACCACCGCGGTGTGCTAGGGCATTACGCTCTGGAATACCACGAAGTAATAATAAGATTTCACCAAGTACTAATTCTGCTACAGAGCGTGTGTTTGAGAATGGTGCGTTAAATACCGCAATACCACGTTCACGCGCACCTTGTAGATCGACTTGGTTAGTACCGATACAGAAGCAGCCGATTGCGACTAGCTTTTCAGCTGATTCTAATACCGCTTCATTAATATGAGTGCGAGAACGAAGGCCTACAAAGTGCACATCTTTAATGCGCTCAATGAGCTCGTCTTCAGGTAAGGATGTTTTTACGTAATCAATATTACTGTAGCCATTACGCTTAAGCGTTTCTACAGCACTTTGGTGCACGCCTTCCAGCAAGAGAATTTTAATTTTGTCTTTTGCTAACGATACCTTACTCATATCCTCATTCCTATTTACTTTATTTGCGGCCCATTTTTGGTGCCGATGATGACTTTATCTGCGCCGCGATGGGCAAATAAGCCGTTTGTTACTACACCAACAATCTGGTTGATTGTTAGTTCTAATTCTTTGGCGTTGCTGATATCTAAATTGTGCACGTCTAAAATGACGTTTCCGTTATCTGTTACAACACCTTCGCGGTAAACAGGGTCACCGCCTAGTTTTACTAGTTCACGAGCTACATAGCTGCGTGCCATTGGGATCACTTCAACCGGCAGTGGAAATGCGCCTAATGTTGTAACTTCTTTAGATTCATCAACAATACAAACAAATTGTTTTGCTACCGCTGAAACGATTTTCTCGCGTGTCAGGGCTGCACCACCGCCTTTGATCATCTCATTGTGTGGGTTGATTTCGTCTGCGCCATCAACATACACATCTAGGCTTGATACATCGTTTAGTTCGAATACTTCAATCCCCAGTGCTTTTAACTTTTCAGTTGAAGCCTCAGAGCTTGAAACCGCACCAGTAATGGTGTCTTTTACTGTATCAAGTGCATCAATAAAGTGATTCACTGTAGAGCCTGTACCTACACCAACAATGGTATTTTCGTTTACAAACTCTAGGGCTGCCCAGGCAGCGGCTTTTTTTAATTCATCTTGCGTCATAATTATGTGCTCAGTTAGCTGTCAGAGAGGGCCTATAGTATACAAACAGTTTGCTTACCATTGGTAGATTTTCTCTGGGGTTATAATGTGTTTTAACGGTACATCCCACGATTCAATTGGCAATGCTGAAACATGCTGACATTGATGGGCAAGGCCTATCAAAATCGGTTTTTGCCAGTTTTCTTGGTAATACCGAGCCAACGTTTTGTCATAAAACCCACCGCCCATTCCTAAACGGTTACCTTGATCATCAAATGCCACTAATGGCATAAGTAAAATATCAAGCTTGTCTAAAGGGCATATTTGACTGCAATTTAACTTGGGCTCCAAGATACCATAGCGGTTTGCAGTCATGGGTGAATTTTCTTCATACCTCTGAAAGTATAAAGTTGTGCCATTGAAGGGGTGGATAATAGGCAGATATAAATGCTGCTCTTGCATCCATAATTCTTTAATTAACAATGAAGTGTCTAATTCGCCATCATTGCTGAAATAAATGCCAATATGGGCGTTTTTAGGTGTTTTTAGCGATTTTAAGTGTTGAGTAAAATTCACTTTTAGCGCAATTGCTGCATTTTTTTGTTGTTCAACAGTCAGTGAATTGCGCTTTTTTCGAATAGATTGTCTGATTTCTGCTCGTGTGTTGCTCATGTCAATATTAGTGTTAACTTTCTAAAAAGGAGAAAAGTTCAGGGAAAAGCTCCACTACACCCAAAATGATCAATAACACAATGACCATTGCAATAAGCGAATAGAGTAGGGTATTTGAGCGTTTTTTAACAGGCTCTGTTAATTCGTCTTCAAGTAGCAAGTCATCTTCTTGCCAGCTATCGTCGCTATCAGCAACGCTGTTATTTTCAAGCTCAGGTAAACGCTGCTCTAAGTCATCAAGTTTTTCTTCTAGCCGAATAAGACTACTGGTGATGTAATCGAGGGCATCAAAAATACGTTCTTCACGCTCTTTGGCCTGTGCAGCTGTATTGTCTGATTGGCTGCTGGTGGCTGCTTGGTTAATCGGTTGGAGCTTGGCTTTAATGCCAACACTGGCGAGTAACTTTGCTTGTTTTAGTGCTTTATCTTGCTCGCTTGGTGCAAATAATGGCTTATGCTCAAACAGGGTCGCAACTTTGTCTTTTGTTGTTTTTAGTTTTGAAGCTAGTTGTTCTGTTGCTTGTACTTGGTCGACACCGGCTTCAAGCCCTGCAAACATTACGCGAAATTTTTCTGCCATTTGCTGATTATCCAAATCCTTAAATCAATGACTTGAGTATATACCCAAAAAGATTAGTGGAAAAACAAAAGCCCGTATAAAACGGGCTTTTTCTATTATGGTTTTGCAAATACGCTGTTTAGTATTTTGCTGCTTTGCCTTCGGCTGGTAGTGATTTCAGGATGAAATCACGTAAGTCATTATTTGATGACTCTAAATCTGCATGACGTAAATACATCATGTGACCACTGCGATAGCCTTTAAAGCTTAAACGATCTTTCATTTTGCCACTTGGATCTAACTGCCACATTGTGTATTTAGCATCAAAGTAGTTTGTTGCACCGTCGTAGTAGCCAGATTGAATCATCACGTTTAAGTATGGGTTTTGTGCCATTGCTAAACGTAAGTTTTCACCTGTGTTGTTGCCTGAGCGATCCCAAGGGTGAACATTACCAAATAGGTTATATTTGATATCGGTTTTGTAGTTAAGCTCTTCACGTAGGTAATAGTTAATCGCTGGCGTGAATGAGTGTAACCATGAAGTAAGCTCAGCCCAGTAATCAGGTGACTCACCTGCATCACGTTTGTCGATACCTAGGTAACGAGAATCTAAACGGCCCACAGTTTGGCCGCGCTCGCGTAATAGCTCTTTCCAGAAGAAGTTATTTGGAATATCAAGGTTATTTTGCTCAACAAACTTTTCAGATAAACCTGCGTATTTTGCTGCTTGCTTAATGATTGCACGTTTTTCATCAGCAGGTAAGAAACCACCTTTAGCAATTGCAGGTAAGAACTTATTAACGGTGAACTGTTCAACTTCAGGTAATAACTCGTCTAAGTCTTTTGCTTGTAAGTCTGCGTTAAGGGCTTTGTGGTACCAAGCGGTTGCTGCAAAGTAAGGTAGGCGGTTAGCAGCTTCTACAGGGCCTTCACGTTTAATACCAATTTCAGTTGGTGATACTAGAATAACGCCGTTGATATACATCCATTGGCGATTTTGTAATTCGTGAGCAAGACCAGAAACACGAGTCGTACCATAGCTCTCACCAATTAAGAACTTAGGTGAACGCCAGCGCTCGTTGCGAGAAACAAAGGTGTTTAACCATTCAGCTAAGTATTTGATGTCAGCGTTAACACCAAAGAACATTTTTTGTTGGTCTGACTTACTTGGCAACTCACCTTTTTCGTTTTCAAGAACGCGCGAGTAACCGGTGTTAACTGGGTTGATATAAACAATATCAGCCACGTCTAAAATTGAGTAAGGGTTATCTTTTACGCCATAAGGTTGAACAGGGTAACCTTCGTCATCAATTTTTAATACACGTGGTCCAGTATAGGCAAGGTGCATCCATACTGACGCAGAACCTGGGCCACCATTAAACGAAAAGACTAAAGGACGTTTTGTTCTATCGTCTACTTTATCGCGGGTATAATAAGTATATTGCAGCGTTGCAACGGCATCGCCTTGCTCATTCCAAACCGGTTGTGTACCTGTGGTTGCGGTATATGAAAAACGCTCACCATTAATGCGGGCTTTGTGCTCTGTTACCACTTTGCTGTCAACGTCAATACGACGTCCGTTATCAGCAAAGCTTGGAGTACTGAAGGTCAGTGTTAGTGCTGTCACTGACAAGCCAATAAAACTAACTAGTTTCATGTTGATTCCTTATTATTCGAATTGCAGCTATTAAAAAGTAAAGCAAACTCGATGACAAACTAATGAGACTAGTGACCAATATTAGCTGTTAAACAGAAAAATAACTGAAAATGCTGAGCTGGTTACAAAAAAGTGCATTTTTTTAGCAAAGATATTTTGCTTAATTATTTAGCTAGATTAAAAAATGGCGTATATTTAGCGTTTTTATAATCTGTGTACACGTGCTTAAGAAAGAGAAGTTGCAATGCAAAGAGTATTAGTAGTTGAAGACAGTAAAGTAGTACAGCAAGTGTTACGTCACCTCGCTGCTCACTATTTAGATGTGGCTGTCGACTTTGCGTGGTCTTTAAAAGAGGGCGTCTCTTTAATTTCCGAGCACGATTACACCTTGGCTTTAGTCGATTTAACGCTACCTGATGCGATGAATGGCGAAGTAGCTAAATACACCTTATCAAAAAACATCCCGACCGTTGTTCTAACATCAAAAATTGATGAATACATTCGCCAGCAAATGTTAGAGCTTGGTGTGGTTGATTACGTGGTTAAAGATAACCGCGACTCATACCATTATGCGATCAAACTTGTTGCACAATTACTTAGAAACGATGGTAGCAAAGCGCTGGTGGCTGATGACTCAGTACTAAGTCGCACTTTGATGAAGCAAATGCTCGAAAAGCAGTTGTTTGATGTACGCGATGCTCAAGATGGTGAACAAGCACTACAAATGCTTAAAGACGATCCTGAAATCAAGCTGCTTCTTACGGACTATGCAATGCCAACAATGGATGGTTTTGAGCTCGTTAAAGCGGTGCGTAATTTCCGCGGCCGTGATGATTTAGCTATTATCGGTTTATCAGGTGCCGGTAAGCATGGTTTATCGGCGCGTTTTATTAAATACGGCGCTAACGACTTTTTAACTAAGCCGTTTATGAATGAAGAGTTTCATTGCCGTGTTATGCAAACCATGGAGCAGCTTGCTTTAATAGCCGATATAAAAGAAAGCGCATACCGCGACCATTTAACTGGCTTGTATAATCGTCGTTATTTTTATCAATACGCAGAAAAACTGCTTAAAAATGTTGAGCAAGAAAACGTATTGGCTTTGCTTGATATCGACTTTTTTAAAAATGTGAACGACCAGTTTGGTCACGAGGCGGGTGATCAGGCGCTAAAACAAGTGTCTTCATTTTTAAAGACTAAGTTTGATGACTTTACTATTGCGAGAATTGGTGGCGAAGAATTTGCCGTGGTACTGCATAATATGGACTTAGCTAAGGCCGAATCGAGACTCAATACCTTTAGAGAGCAGTTAGCAAGCCATGCCTTTTCAATTAACGGTGAGCCTTACTCATTAACCATGAGTATTGGTATGACTCAATTCCAAAAAGTATCGCTTACAGCTGCGATGCGCATTGCTGACAAGGCCTTATATCAAGCCAAACAGCAAGATCGGAACTGCTTAGTTAAACTATAGTTGTGCTAATTGCACCAGCGCTGGTTAATTGTTAAAAAAATGCACCAATAGGGTGCATTTTTTTTGTGCAAAAACCAATTTTTATTTTTAAGTTATTGAAAATAAGCAATAAAAAATAGTGGCACAAAGGTTGGATTGTATAAGCCAACAGGATAACAATAAGCGTCCGAAGGGGGCCACTATGAAAATGATTAGTGCAATAATAAAGCCATTCAAACTTGATGATGTACGTGAAGCATTGGCTGATTTAGGCATTGAGGGGATGACAGTTGTCGACGTTAAAGGCTTTGGCCGTCAACGTGGTCATACTGAGCTATATCGTGGAGCTGAATACCAAGTCGATTTTATTCCAAAAATCAAACTTGAAATTGCAACTCGTAGCGAAAATTGTCAACGCGTTGTTGAAACCATCACAAAAATTGCTTCAACAGGCAAAATTGGTGACGGCAAAATTTTTGTTTACGACTTAGACCAAATCGTTCGTATCCGTACGGGCGAACTTGATGAAGAAGCAATTTAAGGGGGAATTATGGAAAACACTATCGTAGAGTTGAAGTTCTCACTCGACACTTTTTACTTTTTAATGTCGGGTGTTTTAGTAATGTGGATGGCGGCTGGTTTCGCTATGCTTGAAGCAGGTTTAGTTCGTGCAAAAAATACAACAGAAATCCTAACTAAAAACGTTGCACTATTTTCTATTGCCTGCACTATGTTCTTATTAGTGGGTTACAACATCATGTATGTTGATAACGCAGAAGGTGGTTTCATCCCTTCATTTGGCGCATTAATCGGCACTCAAGCTGCTGATGCGGATCACTCTTTAGAGTCTGATTTCTTCTTCCAAGTTGTGTTCGTAGCAACAGCTATGTCAATCGTATCTGGTGCGGTTGCTGAGCGTATGAAGTTATGGGCATTCTTAATTTTCACTGTTGTTTTAACTGGTTTCATCTACCCAATCGAAGGTTACTGGACTTGGGGCGCAGGTTTCTTATCTGAAATGGGCTTTGTTGACTTCGCTGGTTCTGCAATCGTTCACGGTGCAGGTGCTGCGGCAGCGCTAGCTGGTGTACTTTTCCTAGGTGCTCGTAAGGGGAAATACGGTAAAAACGGTGAAATCTACCCAATTCCTGGTTCTAACTTACCGTTAGCAACTCTAGGTACATTAATCCTTTGGATGGGTTGGTTCGGCTTTAACGGTGGTTCACAGCTACTTGTTTCTGACGCTGAAAACGCAACAGCGGTTGGTAAAATCTTCTTAAACACTAACGCAGCAGCAGCGTGTGGCGCAATTGCAGCACTATTCGTATGTAAAGTGTTATGGGGTAAAGCTGATTTAACTATGGTTCTTAATGGTGCACTAGCAGGTCTAGTAACGATTACTGCAGAGCCTGCATCTCCAACGCCATTACTTGCTTGTTTACTTGGTCTATTAGGTGGTTCACTGGTTGTATTTAGCATCGTTGCTCTTGATAAAGCGAAAATCGATGACCCTGTAGGTGCTATCTCTGTACACGGTGTGTGTGGTGCACTAGGTATCATGTTAGTACCACTTTCAAATTCTGATGCAACCTTTGTTAATCAATTAATTGGCTTAGTATGTATCTTAGGATTTGTGTTCATCGCGTCATCAATCGTATGGGCAATCCTGAAAAATACCATGGGTATCCGTGTTACCGAAGAAGAAGAACTAAACGGTATGGATCAACATGATTGTGGTATTGATGCTTACCCTGAGTTTGTATCAGTTCGCAGTAACTAATCTTGGTGCGTGCAAATAGCACGCCCATAACAATATCATTGTGTGTTCAAAACAAAGCTCTACTTAGGTAGGGCTTTTTTGCGTTTAAATAAGTCTTTTCTGATAGGCGAAATCGCTATTTTTTGACTATGCTTAATGTTCATTTCTAACAAGGAAAAACGATGGATAACAAACTCTTGCTTATAATTATTTCGCTATTTTTACCGCCTGTTGCGGTATTCTTAAAAGCGGGCGCAGGTAAAGACTTAGTGATTAACATTATTCTATGCTTTATCTTCTTTATACCTGCTGTGATCCACTCACTCTGGTTGTGTACACGCTAAACGAGTTTAAGTGACTGTTAATTTTACAGGTGTTAATATTGCGCTGTTCAAGGCGTAATCCTGTAAAATTAACTGACCAATAGCGAACTCAATGGCTGATAAAAAAACTCCTGCAAAAAAATCGTCTAGTAAACCGAAGGCGACATCAAAAAAAACTACCGCTAAGCGCTCACGCGCACCTCAAGGGCCAGCTAAAGCTAGTGTATTAAGAAAACTTTGGTCAATTTTTTGGAAGCTTTCACTTGCTGTGATTGTTGCCATGGTGCTGTATCTAATTTATTTAGATGCAAAAATTACTCGCCAATTTGAAGGCAATAAATGGCAGTTACCTGCACAAGTGTATGCTCGTGCAATGAGCTTTTATCCTGGGCAGTATTTGTCTCAGCAAGAGGTTATTTGGGAGTTAAACCGTTTAAATTACTCATCTGTAAACAAGCTAAGCCGAACTGGCCAGTATGTTAAATCAGCTAACAGTATTAAAGTGTACCGCCGTGAATTTGAATTTTATGATGGCCTTGAAGATTCACAAGTGATTGAGCTGCGTTTTTCAGGGCAGAAATTAGCAACTATCAAAGATAAATTTGGTCGTCGTTTAAACAGCGCTCGATTAGAGCCAGTTCAAATAGCTCGCATTGGTAATGATTCAAAACAAGACCGCGAGTTTGTGCCGCTAGATAAATTTCCGCCGATGCTAAAAGACACTTTACTAGTGGTTGAAGATCGTAATTTTTATCAACACCATGGCGTATCTGTGTGGTCAATTATGCGCGCTTTATACAGCAATATTAAAGCCGGACGTACAGTGCAAGGGGGCAGTACCTTAACCCAGCAATTAGCAAAGAATATATACCTTACCCGTGAGCGTTCTCTGGTGCGTAAGTTTAATGAAGCGCTTATCGCCTTGATATTGGATTACCGCTACAGCAAAGATGACATTTTAGAAGCTTACCTCAATGAAGTGTATTTAGGTCAGTCTTACAATCAAGGCGTTCATGGTATGGGCCTTGCCGCTGAGTTTTATTTCTCAAAGCCTGTGGATGAGCTTGAATACGACCAAATTGCGCTTTTAGTGGCTATGGTGAAAGGTCCATCGTATTACAACCCACGTCGTTATAGTGAGCGCGCAATGGAGCGTCGTGATCTAGTACTGCGCTTAATGGTTGAAAATAAATTGATTGATACCCGTGAATATCGTGCGGCATTAAAGCGACCAATTGATATTGCACCAATGAAAGACAGTCTGCAAAAGTCGTATCCGGGTTACTTAGAATTAGTTAATCGAGAATTAAAGCGCCTGCTACCTGATCAGCAAGTGTTAGATGCCGGGGTGCGTGTATTCACCTATTTTGACTTACAAAAGCAAACGGCCATGGAAGAGTCGATTGAGGCAAGTTTACCTTATCTAGAAAGACGCCCTAAAACAGAAGAGCTTGAAGCGGCGATGATCTCTGTTAACGTTGAAAAGGGTGGGGTGTCGGCATTAGTTGCGGGCCGTGACGTACGTTATTTTGGTTTTAACCGTGTGCTTGATACCAAGCGTAATATTGGCTCACTCGTTAAGCCTGCCGTTTATTTAACGGCATTTGAAAGTGGTCAGTTTAATGTTGCTACGTTGGTGGATGACTCACCGCTGCAAGTGACTAATGAGCAGGGGAAAGTATGGCAACCAGAGAACTTCGACAAGCAGTTTCGCGGCCCTATGCCACTATACAAAGCATTTAGTAACAGTATAAATATTCCTGCGGTTAACACGGGCCTTGATGTTGGGGTTGATAAAGTAGCTGATACCTTGAAGCGTTTAGGTGTAGAAGGGCGAATTGATCAATATCCATCATTGTTATTAGGCGCTCTTGAGCTTTCAAGCTTTGAGGTAGCGCAGCTTTATACAACCCTTGCTGCTGATGGTCAGTACCGCGAATTAACGTCTATTTCAGCACTGACAGACTCAGTAGGTAAGGTGCTTTATAAACATGATGTCAGCTCACAAAAACGTTTTGATGATGCATCAATCTACATGACTAAGTATGCAATGAAGCGCGTGACTAAAGATGGCACGGCTAAACGCCTAAATGCTCATTTCCCATCAATTCAGCTTGCTGGTAAAACAGGCACCAGTAATGACTTACGCGATAGTTGGTTTGCAGGTTTTGACCAAAACACCGTGACTGTTGCATGGATTGGTCGCGACGATAACAAGAGCACAGGTTTAACAGGAAGTGTTGGCGCACTAGAAGCTTACATTCGTTACCTTAAGCCACTCAACCCTGAAGCCATAGCGGATACTCGCCCTGCTTCTATTCGTTGGGCCTTTATTAACGAAGAGACTGGTCTGCAAGCGCCTCCGGGTTGCGGCAAAGTAGTGCAGCTACCTATACGTGCCAGTGAGTTTGAGCCTAGACCAACTTGCGTTAGAGATTAATAACACCAACTCGCATTAATACTTAAATAAACGAATTGGCAAAGAATAAAAAAAGCCCCAGCATTGAAAAATGCTGGGGCTTTTTATTAACTTGCTTAACGCTTATTAAAGCTTCGCGAATGCGCGCTCTGCGGCAGCAATGGTGTCGTTGATCTCTTTTTCAGAGTGCTCAGCGCACACAAAGCCTGCTTCAAACGCCGAAGGAGCTAGGTAAACACCTTCTTCTAGCATTAAGTGGAAGAACTTCTTGAAGCGCTCTAAATCACACTCAGTCGCTTGTTGGTAGCTAGTTACTTTTTCTTTATCAGTAAAGAAGAAGCCGTACATACCACCTGCGTAGTTTGTTGTAAGTGCAATGCCTGCTTTTTTCGCAGCGGCTTCAAAGCCTTCACAAATTGCTTTGCTCTTTGCTTCAAGTTCATCGTGCAGGCCTTCAGCACTTAATAGCTCTAAAGACTTTAAGCCAGCAGCCATGGCAATTGGGTTACCTGATAATGTACCTGCTTGATAAACTGGGCCAACAGGTGCGATGTAATCCATGATTTCTTTCTTACCACCAAATGCACCCACTGGCATACCGCCACCGATCACTTTACCTAAACACGTTAGGTCTGGCTTGATGTTGTAGTAAGCTTGTGCGCCGCCTAAAGCAACACGGAAACCTGTCATTACTTCATCAAAAATAAGCACAGATTTGTATTCATCACACACCTCACGTAAACCTTCTAAGAAGCCAGGTACAGGTGGAATACAGTTCATGTTGCCAGCAACTGGTTCAACGATGATACAAGCGATTTCGTCAGCGTATTTTGCGAAAATTGCTTTTACTTCATCAAGGTTGTTAAACGACACAGTTAATGTGTGCTTAGCAAAGTCTTCAGGAATACCCGGTGAGTTTGGTACACCCATAGTCAGTGCGCCTGAGCCTGCTTTTACTAGTAGTGAGTCAGCATGACCGTGGTAACAGCCTTCAAACTTTAAGATTTTGTCACGGCCAGTGAAACCACGTGCTAAGCGAATTGCACTCATTGTTGCTTCAGTACCTGAGCTTACCATACGTACTTTTTCGATTGATGGTACTAGCTCTTTTACTTTTTCGGCCATTAAGATTTCAGTTTCGGTTGGTGCACCATAACTTAAGCCATTTTCAACGGCTTCTAATACCGCTTGCTTAATAGCTGGGTGGTTATGACCCATGATCATTGGTCCCCATGAACCAACGTAATCGATATAACGGTTACCATCAGCATCAAAGGTAAAAGGGCCTTCAGCTTTAGTGATGAATAAAGGAGTACCGCCAACGCCATTGAAGGCACGAACTGGTGAGTTAACACCGCCTGGGATTGATTCTTGCGCGCGATTAAAAAGATCTTGGCTAATTGTCATGAATAGTCCTATTGGGTTGTCACGTTAAATGAGTTGGTTTGCAAGGGCTCAAAGAGCCCAAACGAAGTAGCTTAGCTATTACGTTTACGGCTAAACCAAGGCACGTCGACTTCATATTGCTCAACTTTGTCGGCAACATCTAAGGTTAGAGCAAACAACGCCATGCGAATTAACACGCCATTTTGCACTTGGCGGAAAATCGCTAGGTTGTCGTTGCTATTTAAATCGTTATCTAGCTCGTTTGCTTCTAAACGGCTATCACGAGGAAGTGGGTGCATCAGTACTGAGTTAGGCTTACAGTGTGCGTTGTAAATTGCCTGACTGATACGGAAACCACCACGGTATTTGTTAGCTTCTTCTTGTGAAGGAAAGCGCTCTTCTTGGATACGGGTTTGATAAACAATATCGGCGGCCAAGTTGCCTTCCATTTTATCTACTACTTGAATTTTATGACCTGCGTTATCAACAGCATCTAAAATGTAGTCTGGCATTTGTAAGCCATCAGGTGCCACCATAGAGAATTTAACGTCTTTATAATGACAAAGTAATTTAGATAAAGAGTGCACAGTACGGCCGTATTTTAAATCACCTACTAGGGCAATATGCATACCGTCGATACTTTGGTTGAAACGACCTAGCTCACGTTCAATCGTTAGTAAGTCTAGTAAGGCTTGTGTTGGGTGCTCATTCGGGCCGTCACCGCCATTAATCACTGGCACGTCACACCCGGTGGCAAACTCGGCAACAGAGCCTGCGTCAGGGTGGCGCATTGCGACTGCATCTGCATACGCTGAGATCACGCGTGCGGTATCATACAAAGATTCACCTTTTGCAAGCGCTGAGCTTTGCATGCCCGTTGTTTCACGAACTAAACCACCTAGTAAGTTAAATGCAGTACCAAAACTTACGCGAGTACGCGTGCTTGGTTCAAAGAACAAGTTCGCTAAAATTGCGCCCTCTAAAACATTGGTGCGCTTTTGCTTTTTAGCATAAGGCTCCATTTTCTTAGCAACTGCAAAAATACGTTCAATACAATCTCGATCAAGCTGATTGACCGACAGGATATTTTCACCTTGGAAACTTAGCATGGGGTTTGTTCCTAATCACATTTATAGGGCGCTGGCACTCGGTATGGGAGGCCGCATAAATTTGCGCAGTACTATAGCAAATTTTTAGCGTTCACAGCAGCAAATTATAAGTTAGGTTTAATAATTGCCAGTGCCACTATAGCTAAAAGGATGAGTACCGGAACTTCATTAAAAATACGGTAAAAGCGATCGCTACGTGTATTGCGATCATGCTTAAAGTCAGCCAGTAATTTAAAGCAATAGCCGTGGTAGATATAGAGAATAATCACTAACACCAGTTTGTAGTGCAGCCACATGCTGTATCTAAACCAGTCTCGACCATATTCAAAAATGGTCAGTACGCCAAATACCAATGTTAAGACAGCAAACGGTGTCACAAAAAACAGTAAGCGGCGTTCCATTACTTTCAGCATTGAGTTACAGGCTTTTTCTTCACTCATTGCGTGGTAAACAAAAAGACGTGGCAGGTAAAAAATACCGGCAAACCAAGCAATCATAAAGAATACGTGGAAGGTTTTATAAACTAATAGCGCAGTCATTTAAGCATCCATTTTAATTGTTATAACAAACTGTTGCGAATGGTAAGGATATGTCTGATTTGGTCCCAACGCAAAAGGCCCATAATCTGTTGGTTATCAAGCAGGTTGTAAATATATACCGCACCGCTGCGTTTATCTTTTAATAAGTCAAAAGCATCGGCTAATGTTGCTTGGCTACTAAGGCCGGCAAGGCTGACATATTTGATATTACTTTCTTGG
The DNA here is from genome assembly GCF_001401795.1 of Pseudoalteromonas sp. P1-26. Lineage (NCBI taxonomy): Bacteria > Pseudomonadati > Pseudomonadota > Gammaproteobacteria > Alteromonadales > Pseudoalteromonadaceae > Pseudoalteromonas > Pseudoalteromonas sp. P1-26. The sequence continues at coordinate 27,615 of NZ_LKDX01000002.1, forward strand.
TCAGACATCAGGCTTAAATCATATTCTGCAAGACGATAGCCATTCTCTTCATCATGAACAATCAGCGGGGTTTGGCTATCAAGGGCATCGAGCGACTCTTTAATTTGTTGTTTGTCGTCACTGTAAAGCAGCTTGAATTGCTCATCCATTTCATCCATCACACCTACTTTTTGTAATGCTTCGGTAGCTGGTGATATTTGATATTCAAGCCCTTGGAAATCAAGTTGTTGCATGAAAATAGAGCGGTTACCAAAAAACTGCAACGCCGTGACATAAGCCGTTGAGATCACCAACATGGCTGGCACAATGATCTCGGGGCTTGAGGTCAATTCCATAACCGTAGTGAGAGCTGCCAGTGGTGCGTGTAATGTTGCTGCCAATAACCCTGCCATGCCAAGCATGCTATAGGTACCTGTGATATCAACACCCGGACTAATAAACTGCGCGAAAAAGGCCATTAAGGTGCCCATTAATACCCCAAGTCCAATAACAGGGCCGATGATCCCACCTGGAATACCTAAACCAATGGCAAATAAGGTGGCGAGTAATTTAGCAATCAAGATGGTAGTTAAAAACTGCACATCATCTGGTGATTCAATAGCAATAGTGATAGCACTCATACCAGAGCCCATTGCATGAGGAACCATATAAGCAATTAAACCAGCTATTAATCCTGCTAGTAATAGACGAGGGAACATACTTAGTGGTTTGAAGGTACGGATTATAAGCATCAAGTTTTGGTTAAATGCATAAGCAACAGCGCCAAGTGCCATACCAAAAATGATTAAAAATGGGTAATGCCAACCACTCAATGGGTTCATGGTGATAAGTGCAAGCTCTGAAGCGTCACCAAAGACAAATTGAGTGGCTAATGCGCCGGTAACCGCTGCGAGCATAATGGGCACGAAAATATGCACCTTATACTCCCTCAGTACCACCTCCATGACAAAGATAACGGCTGCAAGTGGGGTGTTAAATGAAGCAGCAATACCAGCTGCAACACCACAACCGGTGAGGGTACGCATTGCATTGTGCGGAAGGTGTAGTTTATCGGCCAGTAAACTGGCACCCGTTGCACCCATATGTACTGAGGGGCCTTCTCGACCGACCGAAAAGCCACTAATAAGGGCTAATGCACCGCCGACAAATTGGTTTACCGTGTTGTAAAGCGGCATATGGCCATAATGTTTTTTAATACGGTGAATTACAAATGGAATGCCAAGACGATAATGCTTAAAGCCTGTTAGGGCGGCGAATAAGGCAATTAGTAAGGCTGCACCAACTGGCAGTATCATCCGCTCATAGGTTGGTAAAGTGGTGAAGTCATCAGGCTTATCTAAAAATAAGCTTTGAAAAAACATGATTGTGAGGCGAAAAAGTATGATCAACACTGCCGCAATTAACCCTGCACTTACACCAAGTAAGCACAATTGCACAGATGTTTTAGGCTTTGCTAGGCGACGTCTTAGTCTCTCAAGCCACATGCATATTTCCTCACAGCACTTTTGAGCCGCAGTTTAGCAAATCAAATTAACTAAGTCGTTGGGATTTTATAATTTTATCTGCATTTTGGGTAAATCTAGCTAATCTTTGCTGTCGTTATTAATTCGCTGCGTTAATTCAGGTAAGCGAGCTGTAATGGCTTTTGATATTTCATCTACCAACGGGGCATGTTTTTTATGAATAACCGTGTTGATAGCCATTTGCCTTAGTACAATTACAGAAAAATCTTTTTTAAAGGTAGTTATATCGTTATTGAGCGCAGGATAAAGTGCATAATCGACACGACCTTTTTTTAGCATAGTAAGCGTATGGCTCAAGTCTTCGTTATGAATGATCTCGGCTTTAATATCAAACTCATTAAGAATTTCGATATCACCAATCGAGCTCATAATTCGGTTGTTTGGGTTGTATAAATTATCTCTATCGCATGGCAGCGCTTTTCGACATAGAAGCACTAAGTTAATAACGCCAAGGCTAGGTTCTACGACAGTAATATTCTCGAATTTACGCATATTACTTTGTGAGCGCACAATATCGCCGTCAACGATGCCTGCATTTAATAACAATACGCCTCTTCGAGATGGTGTTGCTTGCATCTGGACTTTGATATTTAAATCATTATAAACATCACTCATTAACGCTTTAAATGGTGCTACACGCGGAATATCTATATAGGTTAACAACAGCTTTTTTGGCCGAGAGTAATTTGTTGCAGAGGGCTTTGCGTCAGTAAATAAATCATTGAGTAAGGCTATTTTAGCTTTGTTTTCAGCGTCATTGCGTATGCCAATCACTAATGGGGAGTCGGTAAACTGAGTTACTATTTTTGGCTCAGATAGGTTTTGTTGCTCAGCAAAATAGTTAAGCACTTTTGGTGCAGTAATCGCAAAATTAATCTGCTTAGTTTGCAATAAGTGAAATAGTTCTTCATCGTTTGCTGTTTGCACTATGCTGTCAGCATAGGATTGAATTACTTTTTCGACCACACCCGGGTAAATATAAGGCTCAACAACGCCAACTTTGTGCTCATTAAAAAGCTGTTCAAGGTTTTCAAAATCTTGTGGATTAGACTGAGTGGTAATGACAGCTAGTTGAGAATTTAAAATAGTGGCTGAAGCAACAAAGCCGGGCATCATTTCAGATGGCCAAGCAGGGTAATAACCCAGGTAGCCGGTTAACTGGGCTTTTTTTATTGCATTTTGCCAAGGTAAATATTCAACTTCTAGGTTTATCGATTTTTTGGCAAGCGTGTCTCTTAATAGTGCAATAGCATCACCGCCATTTTCCATTTTACTACTTGCATACGGCGGGGCTTCTAAAGAGGTGATTTCCCATGTTTCTTGGTACGTGCTATCAGCAGCTGCAAGCGAGCTAAAAACAAGTACCATAAAATAATAAAAGCGAGAAAGCATGGAAAAAGAATCATTATTAATTGTTCAATAAGTATACGTCTAAATTAGACTTTTTAGCATTATTAATTTGCTTATTTGCAGTTCATAACATTACAACTAAAGCAGTGATGTTTTTGGTCATACATACGCTTATCGGCCATGCTAAGTAATTCGTCAAATGATTGCGCATCGTCAGGATATAATGCAAAGCCAACACTCGCCTCAACGAGCAAGTCACCATACTCTGATTTTATCGGCGCCTTAATCGCACAGATCAATCGTGATAGTGCACGGTTTATTTGTACTTGGTTTTCTATGTCGGTAACAATAACTACAAACTCATCACCACCAATGCGTGCAGCACAATCGGTTTTGCGAGCAGTATCTTGTAAGCGTTTAGCAACTTCTACCAGTACTTTATCTCCCACTGCATGGCCATGGGTGTCGTTAATCGGCTTAAACTTATCAAGATCAAAATACAGACAACCTACCTTAGAGCCTGTGCGCTCAACACGGGCAAATTCTTGCTTGATGAATCGCTCAAGCGCACTACGATTTGCTAAACCAGTAAGGTAGTCTGTTTGTGCTAATTGCCTAATTTTCTTCTCTGCCATGACGCGTTTCGTGATATCGAAGTTAACGCCAATCATGCGGTTGCCGTATATTCTTCCATCTGCATTGATATAGCGTGTTTTGCCAGAGGGTAGAACAATCTGAAACTCTGCGTGAAACTCTTCGCCATTTAAAATTGCGAGTTTTAGCTTGTTAGTCACGTCTTCATATTCATCTGGATGCAAGCTATTTGCCCATGCTGAATAGTCCCCTTTGAATTCTGATTTTGGAATTTCAAATAAGGTATGCATCCAGTCATCCCAAATCAGTTCATTAGTGTCAAAATTCCACTCCCATATACCAATATGAGCAGCATCTGCAGCCATAGACATGCGTTGGTGTAAGCTTTCAAGCTCGGTTTTTGCTTGTTTTAATTCAGTAACATCTTCAGAAACGTCCAATAAATATTGCGCTTTACCATTACTGTCTTTAATTGTGAGTTTCCGTGTTCTTAAATAATGAGTATTGTCATCAATAGTAACCGGCTTTTCCTCTATAGTTAGAGTGTCATCACTTTTCAATACATCCCGATCGGTTTGCACGAAACTGACTGCTTGTTCATTACTGAAAATATCAAAGTCATTTAAACCGATTAGTTGGTCTTTATTTTTACCAAGTAGTTGCTCACCCGCTTTATTTACATGGCTAAATGTAAGATGCTCAGCTTCTTTTACAAACAACATGATGGGTAAATTATCGAAAATAGTTTGTGTAAAGGCTTCTTGGTTTCGAATATCAGAGAGATCTTTTATTGTCGCCACATAAGGACCTGACTCTTTTTTACCAATTGAGCTGATTGTTAATGTAATGGGAAATCGTTTTTTATTGGCTCGTTGTCCTTTTAAGAGCCGACTGCTACTTTTACCCGCCGTTTTTTTACTGAGCTGTGAATCTCTGAGGATTTCATCAAGTTCTAACGATCTTTCGGGGATCAGGGTACGAATATGTTTGCCTATTAAATCATGCGGCTGATAGCCAAAAACTTGGTTAACAGCCGGGTTTGCAAATTCAATTTTTCCTTCATTATTAAAGCTAATTACCACATCTTGTACGGTATTAAGTACTGCTTTTAGTTTTGCTGATAATAAGCTCCTTGCTCTGAGCTCAACAGCACCCAATACAAACAGACTTAATGCCACCAGAATAAAAATAATAAGTTGTGCTAACGTCGAGTAGTCGTGGGTTGTAACATAGGTGGTGTATTCAGTTTCAAAAACAGACATCGAAATCATGCCGATGTAATGCATTCCCGAAATTGCACTGCCCATTATCAAAGCCACCACCAAGTTCATCCGTGTTTGATGAACCCCTTTAGCAAGTCGAAAATCATTAATTTTTAATGCGATACCTGACAGTACAATAGCGACGATAATAGATAAAGAGAACAACCAAGGCTCATAAGCCATTTTTGCAGGCATCACCATCGCCATCATGCCAACAAAATGCATCGAGCCAATCCCAGCACCCATTAGCACACTTCTAAATAGTAGCCCTTTGTCGGTTTGTAGTGCTGGTGATAGTACGATGTAACTGGCAAACACACTTGGCAAAATTGATATCAAGGTAATGCTAATGTTGTATTCAATAGGGATGGGCAAGTTGTAGGCAAGCATACCCACAAAGTGCATACCCCAAATACCTATACCTAAAAAACACGAAGCCATGATGGTCCATATCTGACTTTCATTCTTTAGATAAGAGTGTTTGATACGAGCTGATAATAAAAAAGAGATATACGAAGCAAATACGGCTGTGAGGATTGAAGCAAAAGCAAGGAGTAAATCGTATTCAGCTGGAATGACTTGCGCACTGCTTAAATTATCAGTTATAAAATGCAGCTTGAAATGCTCTATCACAATTATCTTCCCTCAGTGCAAACTCATGCCAGCCCAAATGTAGTACAAATTAACTTTAGTCCAAGTCGAATGGCTTAGCCAGTTGCCCTCACCATAATTGAGATGCTCTTCTGGTGATACTTGATTAAAACACTCGGGTATTAGATAATTGCGGCCAATATAGGTTTTGAGGGTTTTGGTATGTCAGATGAGTTGCCAATCAAGTTCAGCGATGCAGCAGCTGTTCGTGTTAAACAGTTAATCGAAGAAGAAGAGAATCCAGATCTTAAACTACGTGTTTATGTAACAGGTGGTGGTTGCTCAGGTTTCCAATATGGTTTTACTTTTGATGAAAAAGCTAACCCTGGCGATTTAGAAATTGTTAAAAATGGTGTAACGCTTGTTATCGACCCTATGAGTATTCAGTATTTGGTCGATGGTACCGTTGACTATACTGAAGGGCTTGAAGGCGCACGCTTTTTTGTTAATAACCCGAATGCAACAACAACCTGTGGTTGCGGAGCCAGCTTCAGCGTTTAACGAATTATTTAAAAAAGCCACTTTATGTGGCTTTTTTATTGCTTTAATTTCTCATAATATCTTGCCTCTGCTAAATTTTACGCATTATTAGAAGGAATTTTGCGTTGCCAAATATAACTACAACAATAGAAAAGAAACCCTATATTTTAGCTATCGCCATTGTTTTGGTGATTGTACTGTGGATGCTGTCTGGGGATAGCAAAGCAGATCAAAAAGCACAGCAAAGTGATGAGCAAGTTCAAGAGCGCTTGCCTAAAGTGCAAGTGATGCCGTTGGTCGCTAAGAATATTAATAAAAACCTAACTTTTTATGGAAAGTCAGAGCCTGACAAAATCGCGAACATTAGCGCTAGGCAAGCAGGGCAAGTACTCGAAATTTTGGTTGAAGAAGGTCAGTTTGTAAAACAAGATCAGGTTATTTTACGTCTCGATAAATCTGATTTAGCCGCCCAAATCACATCAGCAGAAGCCTTAGTTGCCCAGTATCAAACTGAATACGAAGGCGCGCTTAAACTTAATCAGCAAGGTTTACAAAACAAAGTATTGACCATGCAAGCACAAGCTATGTTGCAACAAGCAAAAGCAACTTTGGTAAGCCTTGAATTAAAGCTAGAGCGCACTGAAGTACGTGCTGCTTTTGATGGCGTTATCAACAAACGTTTAGTCGAAATTGGTGATTATGTTGGCATAGGCGACCCTATTTTGCAGCTCGCTGATTTAGACCCGTTAATTGTCAGAGCCGATGCGACTCAAAAAGAAGTGCAAGGCTTAGAAGTTGGGCAAACTACCTTTGCTCATGTGTTAAATGACAAAACCTATCCGGGTCGAATTCGTTATATTGCCTCTGTTGCTGATGACAGCACTAATACATTTCGCATCGAAGCGGCGTTTGAAAACCCAGGTATGAAATATAAAGCAGGTTTTTCGACTCAGCTTAATATTGAGTTGCCAACTGAGCCTGCCATGTTATTAAGCCCGGCTTTTATGGCCCTAGATGAACAAGGTAATATCGGCGTAAAAGTCGTGAATGACGACAATATTGTAGAGTTTAAGTCAGTAAATCTAGCTAAAAGCACCGAGCAGGGCGTTTGGCTTTGGGGTTTAGGTGAGCAAGCGAATGTTATTACCCTTGGTCAAGGTTTTGTGCGTGCCGGTGACAAAGTTGAGCCTGTGTTTACTGAAGCAACGAGCAACTAAGTATGAAAAACTTAATTGAAGCGTCGTTGACTCACACGCGTACGGTTTTATCTATTTTCATCTTGTTGCTGATCTCGGGGTGGGTGACATATCAAACCATCCCTAAAGAAGCGAATCCTGATGTCACTATTCCTTTTATTTATGTGTCGATTATTCATGACGGTATTTCCCCTGAAGATGCTGAGCGGCTATTAGTTAGGCCAATGGAGATTGAGCTACGCTCGATTGAAGGCGTAAAAGAAATGTCAGCGGTGGCAAGTGAAGGACATGCCTCTGTGACCCTTGAGTTTATTGCGGGTATGGATCCCAAAGAAGCCTTAGCTGATGTACGAGATAAAGTTAGTTTAGCTAAGGCAAAACTGCCTTCTGAATCAGAAGAACCAGAAGTTCATGAAATCTTGATGGAAGATCAGCAGCCAACCATTACATTAACCTTGTCAGGCGATGCGCCAGAGCGAGGTTTACTAACCCTGGCCCGTAATCTAAAAGATGAACTAGAAAGCATTTCTAGTGTATTAGAAGTTGATGTAGGTGGTGACCGCGAGGATATGGTCGAAATTGAGGTCGATCCATTGGCGATGATTTCTTATGGCCTTGAACCGAATGACATTATTCAACTGCTATCAAATAACAACCGCTTAGTTGCTGCTGGCACCCTTGATACTGGTAAAGGCCGCTTTGCTGTAAAAATCCCATCGGTATTTGAGACGATTCAGGATGTGATGGAGCAACCTGTGAAAGTTGTTGGCGATAGGGTGGTGCGTTTTATGGACGTAGCAAAAATTCGCCGAGCATATAAAGATCCAACCTCAATCGCACGTATTAATGGCCGCCACGCGGTTTCGCTGGAAGTAAAAAAACGTGCTGGCGAAAATATTATTGATACGGTCGATCAAGTTAAAAAAGTGGTGAATGAGGCCAAGGAAATTTGGCCTGAGCATATACGAGTGGATTACACCGGCGACATGTCAAAAGACGTGAAAATGATGCTCTCTGATCTGCAAAATAATGTGCTGTCTGCTGTATTGTTGGTAGTTATTGTGATTGTGGCGGTACTTGGCGCGCGCACCGCCTTCTTAGTAGGTATTGCCATTCCTGGTTCATTCTTAACCGGGATTTTAGTGATCTCTGTATTTGGTTTAACGGTGAATATCGTGGTGCTTTTTGCACTCATCATGGCTGTCGGTATGCTGGTGGACGGTGCTATCGTTGTCAGTGAGTTTGCTGACAGAGCGATGAGTGAAGGCAAACCACGCAAGGCTGCTTATAAACTAGCTGCTGAGCGAATGGCGTGGCCAATCATCGCTTCTACGGCAACGACATTAGCTGCCTTTGCACCGCTAATATTTTGGCCGGGAATGATGGGCGAGTTTATGAAATACTTGCCGATTACGCTTATTGCCACCTTGACTGCGTCATTACTTATGGCATTGGTTTTTGTGCCAACCATCGGTGGATTAATAGGAAAATCAAGGCCGCTTTCTGAGCAGCAAAAACATGATTTAGAGTTAGCTGAGTCTGGTGACTTAACACAAATTAAAGGGATGCTTGGGCGTTATATTCGAGTGCTTGATTATGCAACAGAGCGTCCTTGGTGGAGCCTTGCTGCTGCAATCGTGTTTTCTATTTTGGTGTTCTTTGCATTTGCTGTTTCTAAGTTAGGGGTTGAGTTCTTTCCTGATGTTGAGCCAAATGGCGTCAATATCAAAGTACGCTCTTACAGTGACTTATCTATTTTTGAAAAAGACGTGATCATGAAAGACATTGAGTCACGCATTTTAAAAGTGGAAGGTATTAAAACCTTGTATGCCCGTACTGGCGGTAAAGATCAGGTAGGCACGTTTAGAATGAATCTAAAAGACTGGGATGAGCGCCCACCTGCAGAAGATATAATCAGTCAAGTTAACGAAATCACGGCAAGTTATGCTGGTGTCGAAATTGAACTTCGTAAAGATGAAAACGGCCCCGGTGGTGGCAAAGCGCTGAGTATTGAACTCAGCTCTCGATTTGTTGATGTGCTTAACAGTGAAGCAAAACGAGTAAGACAAGCTATCGAAAATGATGGCGCGTTTCGAAATGTTGATGACAGTGCTTCAAAACCGGGCATTGAGTGGCAACTTAAATTGAATCGTTCGGATGCGGCTCGTTTTGGTGCGGATGCCAGTATGCTAGGGGCGAATGTTCAGCTTATTACTAATGGTTTAAAACTAGGGGAATACCGCCCCGATGATGTTGATGACGAGATTGATATTCGCGTACGCTTTCCTCATGACAAGCGAGATTTAGGACGTCTTGAAACGTTGCGTGTAAAAACTATGCACGGGCAAGTGCCAATTAGTCACTTTGTTGAGCGCCAAGCAGCCCCTAAGGTCGATACAATTCGCCGTGTTGATTCTCAGCGCGTTGTTACCGTTAATGCAGACATGAAACCGGGTGAACAACTTGCTAAAGCGTTGCCACGCTTACAAGCGCAACTAGAGGAGCAAGGGTTAGATCCGCGCGTGAAAATTAAAGTGCGTGGTGAAACCGAAGATCAAGATGAATCAGAAGCCTTCCTTGAGCAGGCTTTTGTGGTTGCCCTGTTTGTGATGGGGATCATTCTGGTAACGCAATTTAATAGCTTTTATCAGGCATTTTTGATTTTAAGTGCTGTACTGTTTTCAACTGTGGGTGTGTTCTTAGGTTTAACCGTATTACAGCAACCGTTTGGTATCGTGATGTCAGGCATCGGGGTTATCTCGCTTGCAGGTATTGTAGTTAATAACAATATTGTATTGATTGATACCTATAATGTTTTACGTAGCCAAGGTCTTGCTGCAAAAGATGCGATTTTACGAACCGGTGCTCAGCGTTTAAGGCCAGTACTGTTAACGACTGTGACCACCATTTTGGGATTAATGCCGATGGTACTGCAAGTGAATATTGACTTATTTAACCGCCATATTGATTTTGGTGCGCCATCTACTCAGTGGTGGGTGCAATTGGCCACGGCTGTTGCGGGTGGTTTAACATTTGCCACAGTATTGACACTGGTACTTACGCCTTGCTTGTTAATGCTACGAGATCGTCGTCGGTAATCGGTAAATTCGTTACTGATTAATTAAAAATGAGTGACCCTAGTGTTGGGTCACTTTAATCATCAGTAAAAAGAAGCCTAAAACTAACGCAGAGGCGATTGAAATATACACAAACCCTTTTTTACCTTGCTTAATTGGTACACGATTGTGTTTTAAAAACAGGTACCATGCGACACACAGTACAATTGGCAACAAAAATAATATACGAAACATTTCCTAGCCTTTTTCAGTATTTACATACACTTTAAGCATAAATATGCAGAATTTAAAGTGATACTTTCATCTTGTTACACTTCCAATTGATCAATTTTTTGGTACAGTAAACCAGTTAACTATAGAGCACATGCTTTAATTTTAGCTACACTTAGTCTTGTATACTAAAAAGGTCCATTCCTAAAAGGTGGACATTTGTATAATTAATCATTCAAAGTGAAAATTATTAGTATATAATGTGTCCAAGAGTGAGACGGGCAAATTTCACTCTTAAATTATTAACTTGAATCATCTAGTAGGAGATGTATTTTATGATGGGTAAAACAGTTTCTTCTGAAGAAAACTCGAAACTAACAAAATGGCTTAAAACTAAACGCCACGAGAAAGGTCACACAATGCGTAGCCTTGCACAGGTTTTAGGTACGCCACACTCTTTCATTGGTAAAATTGAAAACCAAGAACGTCGTTTAGATGTTATTGAATTCATGCGTTATTGCGACGCTTTAGAAGTTGACCCATACGAAGGTCTTAATCTGCTAAAAGACGCTTAATTATTCATTACTAAAAGCGAAACGCCGCTTTTAAAGTAATATAAATAGTGCAAGGAAGCGCTATTTAAAGTCTCTCCCTTGCATCATCCTCTCTTTAATCACATACGTATCAGATTTGTTAATTGTTTTGGTGATAGTTGTTTTCTAACGCATAAAGCTTATGACGAATTAAGAATAAAAATACCAGTGATGGGATCACCATCAATGCAGTTAGCACAAAGAACATCGCCCAGTTTCCACCTAACCAGTCATCAATAACCACGCCGCTGTAGCTCGACAGTAAAGTTCTGCCTAAATTACCCAATGAAGCAAGTAGTGCATAGTGGGTCGCACTAAATGCTCTGTCGCATAACATTGATATAAACGCCACCATGGCTACCAGTGACCAAGCTTGGGTAAAACCATCAATAATAATAGCAAATGCATACAGACTCAGTTTGGGGCCTGCAATAGCGATCCAGGCAAAAGCTAAGTTTGAAGCTGCCATCGCAATACCGCTAATAAACAAGCCTTTTACAATGCCATAGCGTTGATTGAATAAGCTTCCTAAAAAAGTAAAAGCGATGGTGAGCACTGCAGTGCCCACTTTTGAGAAGGTCGCTATGTCACTATTTGAAAAGCCGACTTCTTTATAAAACACGATAGACATTCGCCCTAAAAAGGCTTCACCGATTTTAAATAAGAAAATAAAGGCCAATAATGCCAATGCTGTTTTTACGCCATTACGGGCAAAGAAGGTTCTGAAAGGATCAAAAACGGTTACAGCAAGCCATGCAATCACTTTAGCAAAGCGAGTCTGCGTACTACCAGCTAGCTTTTGTTGATAGGTTTGTTCAAGCTCAGCTTGAACAGCATCACGGTTTGATTCGGGTTCTTTTGCCCACAATACGCTGCTCATTAATAGCAGCATTACCACAGATAAGAAAAAGTAAACTTGTGGCCAATCAATTGAAGGGATGTCGGCCATATAAAATGGCAGGGCGCCTAATAGGGCGTAACCGCTCCACCAACCTGAAGTGGCCATTGCAGCTGCTGCGGTGGCTTTGTGGCTTTCGTTTTCGGCTAAAGTGTCGATACGAAATGCATCAATAGCAATATCTTGAGTCGCAGAAGCGATAGCAATAACTAAACACAGCGCGGCAGCAAACCAGAGGTTGGCCTTGATATCGAGCCCAGCAAGTGAAAAGGTGCCAATAAAAATCACTGACTGGCAAAGTAAAATCCAGCTACGGCGCTGGCCTAGCCAGTTAAATAAAACAGGTAACTTTACACGGTCAACGAGCGGTGACCATAAAAAGTTAATGCTATACGCACCAAACACTATGCCAAATAACCCGATCATACTGCGGCTTAAGCCTTCGTCTTTTAGCCAAGCCGACATGACAGAGCCAATCAATACCCAAGGAAAGCCACTGCTGATACCAAAGATGAATATATTGATTAAACGTTTATCTTTGAAGTACGAGAAATACTCTGAAATAGAAAGGGGTTTTGTCATAGTGTTGCCAGTTTAAGGGGCGTGCGCCCCTATTTATTATTGATTAGCGTCAAGCACTTTTACGTTTAAGATAACAACAGGATCTTTGGGTACAAAGCTGTAACCGATTTTTTCGTTAAAAGCGGTTTCGACACGCATGATTTTGTCTAGTGTGTCATAGCCATCCATGACCATACCGAATACGGCAAAGCCCCAGTCGCGACCAGGATTAAGATGATCGTTATCGTCCATATTAAAGAAAAACTGACGAGTACCTGAGTGAGGTTTACGGTCTTGATATGCCATTGCGATGCTATACATATCGTTTTTTAACCCGTTGCCACTTTCATTAAAAATAGGGTCACCTTCGTACAGACCATCATAGTCTTTATCGTAACCACCGCCTTGAATAACAAAATCACGTTCGTTGTCTTCATCACGTTCTACACGGTGAAACACACTACCTTGATAGCTACCGTCGGCAACGTAAGTTAGAAAGTTATTTACGGTTATTGGTGCGCGTGAACGATCCATTTCGACCACAATACTGCCAAGCGTAGTGACAATTTCTACGCGTGGAAACATATTATCTTTTTGAATAAATTTACCCTCAGTCGCTGCGAATGAACTGTGAGCAAAAAACAATATAAAACTAAGTAATAAAATACGCTTCATAGTTAACCTTCTAAATAGGCGATTAATTCTGGGTCAGATACAATGCGGGTAATTATTTGCTCAGTCAACTTATTAAGCTGACCTTCTACTTTTGCACGGTCATGGCTGAGTGGCCCTTCTAGGTTTGCATTACCACGGTATATCTTGCTGAAAGTGCTTGAGTTTCTGATTACTCTTAAGCCTAATTCAATAGTTGCGTCACTTGTGTGAGTCATCATCTTTTCAGTAACAACTGCTTGTAGCTTAAGAATATCTAATTCAAAGCGTGTTGTTGCCAAGTTTGAGATACTCGCCCCATTACGGCTTAACGCACTGTCTAGAGCGCTTTTCACTGAATCAGTAATACCTGGGCTGGCAAGGGTTTTAGTTTTATCTGATTCAATAATTTTTAGGGTCACGTTGTCGCCGCGTAAATCAATTACGCTAGTACTAACGCTAGTACTAAGGTTTGAAATTTTGCCGCCTTGATAAACGGGGTTTAAAATTAATTGATTGGGTTGGTTGCTACATGCCGCAAGCGCAAGCACCGCACATAAAGGAAGTATTTTTTTCATTTAGTTAGCTCCATTAATTATTCTTTGTTGCACTTAGTACGACAAACTTTTTGTTAGACCCTAACAACTTACAATTGCCGAACATGCGTTTTAACTTTTCATGATAGTCTAGATGACGATTACCAATAATTCTTAATTCACCACCGTGCTTTAATGTGTGTTTTGCCTGTTTGAACATTTGCCAAGCAATATGATCAGTAACCGCTTGCGCTTGGTGGAATGGCGGATTACATAAAACGAGGTCAACACTGTTAGGTTGAAAATCGGTTAAGCAATCGTTTTGGACAAACTCACACTGCTCTAATTGCTCGGGTAGATTGTGAGCGACGTTTAATTTAGCTGATTCAACGGCCATAAACGACTCATCAACGAAGGTCACATGGGCTTTAGGGCAACGCTTTAAGGTCATTAAGCCAACAACACCATTACCACAGCCTAAATCAATGATGCTGCGAGCTTTACTTGTTTGTGGCAAATAGTTAAAGAAAAAGCGCGCGCCAATGTCTAATGAGTCTCGAGAAAATACATTGGCATGATTTTGAATTTCAAACTCACTTCCTTCAAGTGGCCAGTTAACAGGGAAGGGGGCAACTTTATTAAGACCACTGGTTTTACTGATAATTAAGCGGGACTTTTTAACCGCTAAGCTGGTTGATGTTTCACCGATATACTGACTAAAAGCCTTTATAGTTGAGTTGTGAATGTCTTTCGTTTTTCCAGCTGCAATAACATCAATGTCGGCAGGTAAAGCTGCACTGATTGCGGCAAGTTGATGCTGAAGATAGCCTAAATTGCGTGGCACTTTTAATATCACTAAATCAACCTGATTAGGTAATGCTGCTAATGAGTCCAGTTGCGTTAAAGAATCTGTTGATAACTCATTAGCTTGTAAATTATAGCGGGTAGCTTGATGACCAATATACGAGTCGTTAACTGAATAAACTGTTAACGTATTAAAGGCACAGGCTAAAGCGCCAAAACTGTCATTGAGTATCAGGATTGAATTTGCATCTGGATAGTGCTCTTGTACATAATTGACAAGGTACTCATCGCCTGAGTCCCACGCTTGAAGACTGCGATTCTTTTGATCTAACGGAAAGCGTTCTAGGGTATAGGTGTTATCACCGAGCTGTGCTTGGGTGGTCATCATGATTTTACGAATGTATTAATGTATAGGTAAATTCTAACATGCAACAGCCAAACGCCAACCCTAATCATTTACCTGATGGGTTTTCTTACCAAGCTAATGCATTGAGTGCACAAAAAAGCCTCGAATTATTTTACTTTCTTCAGCAGCAGCTAAATTGGCAACAACCAACTATAAAAGTGTACGGAAAAAGCCATGTGATCCCACGTTTGCAATGCTTTATTGCTGATCAGAATGTAAGTTATGGCTACTCGGGTTCACAGTTAATCGTTGAGCCATGGCCGGAGGTGCTTGATGCTATGCGTGTACGCTTAACAAGAACTTTGCAGATACCATTCAATGCGCTTTTAGTTAATTTGTATCGAGATGGTCATGATTGTATGGGTTGGCATAGTGACGATGAGAAAGAACTTGGGGAGCAACCGACAATCGCTTCTGTATCACTAGGGGCCGAACGGATATTTAAAATAAAGCACAAACATAATAATGAACAACATAGCATTGTGCTGCAAAGTGGTAGCTGTTTAATCATGAATGGTTTTAGCCAGCGCGATTACCAGCATAGCTTGCCAAAACAGCAAAGACTCAAACACCCTCGAATTAACCTTACCTTTCGTTCAATCATATAAAATCATTGGCAAAATGACTCATGCCCTTGATATAGTAGCTGCCAATTATTTTCTTATTAAAGGTCTATGACACATGTCAATGCAACAACAAATAGAGCAAAAGCTTGCTGCGGGTATCGAATGTAAACACCTGAATGTTGTCAATGAAAGCCATATGCATAGCCGTGGAACTGAATCGCATTTCAAAGTGGTGGTTGTGAGTGAAGAATTTGCGGGTAAACGTTTACTTGCCCGTCACCGTCAAATTAATGAGCTATTAAAAGATGAATTAGCAAACCATATTCATGCATTAGCAATTCACACATTTACTCCAGAAGAGTTCAGTGAACAACATGGACAGGCACCTGAATCACCAAAATGCTTAGGTGGCTCAAAGTTCGACTAAATTAGCAGGACAGCCACCTAAAGTTAGAAGGACAGTCACTCAAAGTTAGAAGGACAGTCATTCTAAGTTAGAAGGACAGTCACTCTAAACTGCTTGTCAATTGGGGTTTTAAGCTCGAAAGATTTAAGTGGGTCTGAAAAGTTTTACTGATCAGACCTGTATTTTAACTATTAGCCTTTAAACTAGCGCTAATTTTTATTGTGATAGATATAGGATGATCAATGGTCATTAAGCCGAAAATTCGTGGATTTATCTGCACTAACGCGCATCCAGTAGGGTGTGCTGAGCACGTACAAGAACAAATTAATTATGTGAAAGCGCAAGGACCACTGAGCAATGCACCTAAGAATGTATTAGTGATTGGTGCGTCTACAGGTTACGGCCTAGCATCACGTATCACAGCTGCATTTGGTGGCGGTGCCAAAACGTTAGGTATTTTCTTTGAAAAAGAAGGTAGCGAACGCAAAACGGGTTCTGCAGGTTGGTACAACACAGCAGCATTCCAAACAGCTGCTGAAGAAGCAGGTTTATGGTCTAAAAATATCAATGGCGATGCGTTTTCTAACGAAATCAAGCAAAAAGCAATTGATACTATCAAAGCTGATCTAGGTAAAATTGATTTAGTTATCTATAGCCTTGCGTCACCTCGTCGTACTGATCCAAATACGGGTGAGACTTACTCATCAACACTTAAGCCTATTGGCTCAGATATCACTACGAAGAACCTAAACACTTCAAAGCGTGTGATTGATGAAGTAACCGTTGAAGCAGCAAGCCAAGAAGACATCGACAATACAATTAAAGTAATGGGCGGTGAAGATTGGGAAATGTGGATTGACGCATTAAAAGAAGCGGATGTGCTAGCAGATAACTTCAAAACAACCGCTTACACATATATCGGTAAAGAATTAACGTGGCCAATTTACGGTCATGCGACAATTGGTAAAGCGAAAGAAGATCTTGACCGTGCAACACAAGCAATCAAAGAGTCTACAAAAGGCTTAAATGGCGAAGCGTATGTTTCCTCATTAAATGCGGTTGTGACACAAGCAAGCTCGGCAATTCCAATTATGCCTTTATATATCTCTGCTTTATTCAAAGTAATGAAAGCAGACGGTACTTACGAAGGTACCATTGAGCAAATTCATTCACTATTTACTGAAAACCTTTACGGTGAAACACCACGTTTTGACGAAGGTGGTCATTTATTCCAAAACTACAAAGAGTTAGAAGATGATGTTCAAGCTCGTGTACAACATGTTTGGGATACAGTGGATACAGATACAATTGACGAATTAACGGACTACGTGGGTTACCACAATGAATTTTTACGTTTATTCGGCTTTGGTATCGACAGCGTAGATTACGAGCAAGATGTGAATCCTGATGTTGCGATTTCACAATTAATCGATTAATTGCTAAACAAACTTGATTTTGTAAAGTCGCTTTTTTAAGCGACTTTTTTGTTTCTGGATGAAAATAAAACATCATCAATAGCACTTTGGTCTATATTGAATTTTATTCAAAAGGTTTTTGTAGTCTAAATAACCGTATCTGTCGTATAAATTTCATATTTGCTCTCGCATAGTCACCCTGATTGATGTTAAAATTCGGGCAATATATGTGAGGAGTTTACTGCGTTGCTTGTTTGGGGTGTTAAACAGGCTATTCTTTGATACTTAGAGTTTAACTTGAGCATATCAAATGGCGACGTGGTTGGTACGATTTTTCAGTTTCTTTCCGTTAATGTAATGCAAGTGCGTATGATCAACATAAAAAAAGGTCTGGATTTACCGATAGAGGGCGCACCTCAGCAAGTTATTCACGATGGTTCTGCCGTCAAACGTGTAGCTGTGCTAGGTGAAGAATATATTGGTATGCGTCCAACCATGCATGTTCGCGTGGATGACCAAGTCAAAAAAGGCCAGGTACTTTTTGAAGACAAAAAGAACCCAGGCGTCTTATTTACTGCACCAGCTTCTGGGGTAGTTAAAGAAATCAATCGTGGTGCTAAACGTGTGCTGCAATCTGTTGTTATTGAAGTTAATGGCAGTGAGCAAATCACCTTTGACTCTTTCAAGGCCGACGAGCTTTCGGGCTTAGACCGTGAAAAAGTTAAAGAAGTACTAGTTCAGTCAGGTCAATGGACAGCACTACGTGCTCGCCCATTCAGCAGAGTAGCTGCTTTGGATGCAAATCCTAGCTCTATCTTTGTAACGGCTATCGACACTAACCCGCTAGCTGCAGATCCTGCAGTAATCATTGCTGAGAACACTCAAGCATTTGAAGCTGGTTTAGCTGTGGTATCTCGTTTAACTGACGGCAAAGTATTTGTTTGTAAACAAGCTGGTAGCCAAGTGCCTAGTTCATCAATCCCTCAAGTAGAAGTACATGAGTTTGGTGGCAAGCATCCGGCAGGTCTTGTTGGTACACACATTCATAACTTAGACCCAGTTTCTGCAAGCAAGCAGGTTTGGCACTTAGGTTACCAAGACGTAATCGCGTTTGGTAATTTATTCCTAACAGGTGAAATCTTCACAGACCGTGTTGTTTCTCTTGCTGGTCCACGTGTTAAAAACCCACGCTTAGTGAAAACTCAGCTAGGTGCATCTTTAGATGATTTAGTTGCTGGTGAATTAGAAGACGGTGATAACCGTGTAATTTCTGGTTCTGTATTATCAGGCGCTATCTCTCAAGGTCCACACGCGTTCTTAGGTCGTTACCATGTTCAAGTATCTGTATTACTTGAAGGTCGCGAAAAAGAGCTATTCGGTTGGATCGCACCAGGTGCTAACAAGTTCTCAGTAACACGTACCTTCTTATCTCACCTTGCTCCTAGCCGTCTATTTAACATGACGACTTCAACAGGTGGTTCGAAGCGTGCCATGGTTCCAATTGGTAGCTATGAGCGTGTTATGCCTTTAGACATCCTACCTACACTATTATTACGTGATTTAATCGCACGTGATCTTGATGGTGCTATTTCGTTAGGTGCGCTAGAGCTTGATGAAGAAGATTTAGCATTATGTACCTTCGTTTGTCCAGGTAAATACGAGTACGGTTCAATCCTACGCGATTGCTTGACTACGATCGAGAAGGAAGGCTAGAGAGATGGGTTTAAAGAAATTTCTAGAAGATATTGAGCCGCATTTTGAACCGGGTGGTAAACACGAAAAATGGTATGCGCTTTACGAAGCTGCAGCGACTATTTTCTACACGCCAGGTTATGTAAATAAAGGCAAAACACACGTTCGCGATAACATCGACCTAAAACGTATGATGATTTTAGTGTGGATGGCGACGTTCCCTGCAATGTTCTTTGGTATGTTCAACATCGGTCATCAGGCCGCTGGTGCTTTAGCGCAAGGTTTTGAACTAGCAAACACATGGCAAGTTGGTCTGTTCCAATTATTCGGTGGTGAATTAACTGCTGACTCTGGTTGGGGCGCGAAAATGTTTTACGGTGCCTGCTTCTTCCTACCAATATACGCAGTAACGTTTGCTGTGGGTGGTTTCTGGGAAGTACTATTTGCTTCAGTGCGTAAGCACGAAGTAAATGAAGGTTTCTTCGTAACATCTGTATTATTCGCACTAATCCTGCCTGCGACGATTCCTTTATGGCAAGTTGCACTAGGTATTACGTTTGGTGTTGTAATCGCTAAAGAAATCTTTGGTGGTACAGGTCGTAACTTCCTTAACCCTGCTCTTGCCGGTCGTGCGTTCTTATTCTTCGCATACCCAGCGCAAATTTCAGGTGACACAGTATGGACAGCAGTAGATTCATTCTCTGGTGCAACTATGCTTGGCCAAGCTGTTGTTGGTTCACTTGATTACAGCAACATGGAGCTATGGTGGAATGCGTTCTACGGTTTCATTCAAGGTTCTATGGGTGAGACGTCAACACTAGCACTATTAATCGGTGGTTTATTCCTAATTTACGTGCGTATCGCTTCATGGCGTATCGTACTAGGTGTATTCCTAGGTATGGTTGCAACGGCATTCTTACTAAATACAATTGGTTCAGAAACCAACGCTGTATTTGCTATGCCTTGGCACTGGCACTTAGTTCTTGGTGGTTTTGCATTTGGTATGTTCTTCATGGCAACAGACCCAGTATCTGCATCATTCACAGACAAAGGTAAGTTCGCTTACGGTGCGTTAATCGGCTTTATGGTTGTAATGATCCGTGTTGTTAACCCGGCATTCCCAGAAGGTATGATGCTAGCAATCTTATTTGCTAACTTATTTGCACCATTATTCGATCACTTTGTAGTGCAAGCTAATATCAAGCGGAGGTTGGCACGTAATGTCTAGTAATAACGAATCAATCGGCAAAACGCTAACCGTTGTTGTTGCACTATGTTTAGTGTGTGCAATCATCGTATCGTTTGCTTCAGTTCAGCTTCGTCCTTTACAGCAAGCTAACAAAACACAAGATATTCAACGCAATATCTTAGCGGCTGCAGGCATTGAAGTATCAGGTACTGTGTCAGATACCTTTAACTCAAAAATTGAAGCACGTGTTGTAGACATGAACACAGGTGAGTTTGTTGAAGGTGCTGATCCTAACTCATTTGACTTCGAGAAAACAAAATTCGACCAAGCTCGTAGCTTTGCGTTGAAAGCAGAAGGAATTAAAGACATCGCTGGTATTCAGCGTATGACAAAAAATTCACCTGTATATATTTCGAAGAAACCTGATGGTTCTACAGACGCAATCATTCTACCAATCCAAGGTTATGGCCTTTGGGGTGTAATGTACGGCTTCTTAGCGCTTGAAAGCGATGGTGAAACAGTTAAAAACATCAACTTCTTCAAGCACAACGAAACGCCAGGTCTAGGTGGTGAAATCCAAAATCCACAATGGACTGCTAAATGGCAAGGTAAAGAGTTACCAATCAATATCATGAAGAGCGGTGCGAAGAACGAACATCAAATCGATGGTCTTTCTGGTGCAACATTAACTTCAAACGGTGTTGATCACACAGTTGACTTCTGGACTGGCGAGCATGGCTTTGGTCCATTCCTTGCGAAAGTACGTGAAGGAGCGTTGAAATAATGGCTGATACTAAAGAAATGAAGTCGGTCCTATTTGGCCCGGTATTCGCAAATAACCCGATCGCATTACAAGTACTAGGTATTTGTTCTGCGCTAGCGGTAACATCAAGCTTAAAAAATGCACTAATCATGTCAATCGCATTGACACTAGTAACTGCGTTTTCTAGCTTGTTTATTTCGTCAATTCGTAACCACATCCCATCATCTGTGCGTATCATCGTGCAAATGACGATCATCGCATCACTTGTAATCGTTGTTGACCAAGTACTGCAAGCATTCTCTTATGCAACTGCTAAAGAGCTTTCAGTATTCGTTGGTCTAATCATTACAAACTGTATCGTAATGGGTCGTGCTGAAGCATACGCAATGAAGTCACCACCGTTAATGTCTTTCTTAGATGGTATCGGTAACGGTTTAGGCTACTCAGTAGTACTACTAACTGTTGGTTTCATCCGTGAGTTATTCGGTAAAGGTTCACTATTCGGTGTTGATATTATTCCATTAGTTCAAAATGGTGGCTGGTATCAACCAATGGGTCTATTGATTTTACCACCGAGTGCATTCTTCATTATTGGTTTATTCATCTGGGTACTTCGTACCTTCAAGAAAGACCAAGTAGAAGCAAAAGCGTAAGGGGCGAGCAGTGGAACATTATATTAGTTTATTTGTAAAAGCGGTTTTCATTGAAAACTTAGCTTTAGCCTTCTTCCTAGGTATGTGTACTTTCCTTGCTGTATCAAAGAAAGTAACAACGTCAATCGGCCTAGGTGTGGCAGTTATCGTGGTACTAGGTATCTCAGTACCTGTAAATAACTTGGTTTATCACGCTGTTCTTGCACCTGGTGCATTAGAGTGGCTTGGCTACCCAGAAGCAGACCTTAGCTTCTTACGTTTCTTGACTTTCATCGGTGTTATTGCAGCACTTGTACAAATTCTTGAAATGGCATTAGATAAGTTCTTCCCTGCACTTTACAACGCGTTAGGTATCTTCTTACCACTGATCACAGTTAACTGTGCGATCTTCGGTGCGGTATCTTTCATGGTTGAGCGTAACTATAACTTCGGCGAGTCTGTTGTTTATGGTATCGGTTCAGGTGTGGGCTGGGCACTAGCAATTACTTTACTTGCTGGTATCCGTGAAAAAATGAAGTACTCAGACGTTCCTGATGGCTTACGTGGTTTAGGTATTACTTTCATCACTGTTGGTCTTATGGGTCTTGGCTTTATGTCATTCTCTGGTATTTCACTTTAATAGGTAGCGAGGATAAATCATGAATGAGATTTTCTTAGGCGTTGGTGTTTTCATCGCTATCGTTGTTATTTTAGTTTTAGTTATCATTGGTGCTAAATCTAAATTAGTAGCAAGCGGCGATATCATCATCGGAATTAATGGCGACCCAGAAAAAGCTATTAAAACATCTGCAGGTAGCAAGCTATTAGGCGCGCTAGCTGATTCAGGTATCTTCGTTTCATCTGCATGTGGTGGCGGTGGCTCTTGTGGTCAGTGTCGTGTACACATCAAAGAAGGTGGCGGCGATATCTTACCAACAGAACTTGATCACATCTCTAAAGGTGAAGCTCGTGAAGGCTGCCGTTTAGCGTGTCAGGTAAATGTTAAGAACGACATGGAAATTGAACTTGAAGAGTCAATTTTCGGTGTTAAGAAGTGGGACTGTACCGTTATCTCTAACGATAACAAGGCAACGTTCATCAAGGAACTTAAGTTACAAATTCCTGATGGCGAGTCAGTACCTTTCCGTGCCGGTGGTTATATTCAAATTGAAGCACCAGCTCACCACGTTAAGTACGCTGATTTCGATATTCCAGAAGAGTATCGTGGCGACTGGAACCACTTCGGTTTCTTCGATCTGGAGTCTAAAGTAGACGACGAAACAATTCGTGCATACTCAATGGCTAACTACCCAGAAGAAGAAGGCATCATCATGCTTAACGTGCGTATCGCTACGCCGCCGCCAAGAGACCTAAGCCTTCCATGTGGTAAAATGTCTTCGTACATTTGGTCATTAAAAGAAGGTGATAAAGTGACTATTTCTGGCCCATTCGGTGAGTTCTTCGCGAAAGACACTGATGCAGAAATGGTATTCGTAGGTGGTGGTGCAGGTATGGCACCAATGCGTTCACATATCTTTGACCAACTTAAGCGTTTAAAATCTAAGCGTAAGATGAGTTTCTGGTATGGTGCGCGTTCTAAGCGTGAAATGTTCTACGTAGAAGATTTCGACGGCTTAGCAGCAGAAAACGATAACTTTGTATGGCACACAGCACTGTCTGATCCACAACCAGAAGATAACTGGGAAGGTTACACAGGCTTCATCCATAACGTACTTTATGAAAACTACTTGAAAGATCATGAAGCGCCAGAAGATTGTGAGTTCTACATGTGTGGTCCTCCAATGATGAACGCGGCTGTTATCAACATGCTTAAAGATCTTGGTGTAGAAGACGAAAACATCTTATTAGATGACTTCGGTGGCTAACACCATACACAAAACAATAAGTTTTGGTTAGAATACAGGCCTCGTAACACTCAGTGTTACGAGGCTTTTTTATTTCTATACCTAACCCTGTGGTATCTAAAAGGTGAATGCTATGAATAGAGTGTTTTATCGCCAAGGCTTGATGGCCTTTTTTCTATTAACTATGACTTTACTCATGGCTGGCTGCAGCCAAGCTGATAAGGCTGAAGAGCTTTATTTTGAAGGTAAGACAATGGGCACCACTTATCATATTAAGGTGTTTGCAGAGTCTTCAAAGGTTGCAGGTGTTGATTTACATCCTGAAATTAAGCAAGTGCTTAAAGGTGTAAATCAATCTATGTCAACTTACATTCCCGATTCAGAAATTAACCAGTTCAACCAGTTACCAGCAGGGCAGGTAATGCCAATAAGCGCTGATTTTAGAAACGTGGTCGCTGAATCAATTCGCCTTGGCGAATCAACAAAAACGTTAGATGTGACTATGGGGCCACTTATTGACTTGTGGGGCTTTGGTCCAGATAAAAAGCCGACTAAACGCCCAAGCGATGAAGCTTTGGCTGCAATGGTTGCCAAAATTGGTGTTGATAAGCTTGAACTTACAGATGCTGGCCTGATGAAAACAATTGATGGTTTAGAGCTGTCGTTTTCTGCTACAGCAAAAGGCTATGGTATTGATAAAGTCGCAGAAGTGATTGAAAGCCATGGTTTCACTAATTATATGGTTGAGATTGGTGGTGAGCTTCGTGTGTCGGGTATTAAGCCAAATAATATTACTTGGAAAATAGCTATTGAACAGCCTGATGCTGAACCAGGCGTGCGTAAAGTACATAAAGTAATTGAGCCGGGTACTAATGGTATTGCGACATCGGGCGATTACCGAATTTTTTACGAAATGGATGGTGTAACCTATAGCCACTTAATTGACCCTGTAACAGGCATGCCGAGCCGTCATGATTTGGTATCAGTTACTGTTTTACACCCATCAGCGATGACTGCAGATGGCTTAGCGACGGCAATCACTGTGATGGGCATGGAAAAGGCGCAGAAATACGCCGAAGAGCACGATTTGCCAGTGTATTTAATTGGTAAGTCAGACAATGGCTTAGTAACTTATTCAAGCCCTGCATTTAAACCATATTTGTAGCAGGGCAAGAAGCAGTGCATACCCAAGCCATCTCAAGATGCAGAATTCAGCGTTTCACAGGTGTTTAATATCAAGGCGTTACTTTGCAACAATGGCAGTCCCTTTTAAGAAGTAACAACGATGAGACTAAGCGCCTGTGAAGCGCCCAAAGGGTTGGTTTAAAAGCGATTTATACTGCGTTATTGATTTTAACAATAGAACCACTATTGCTTGCAATCAATGCCTTGCCTAAATCGCTTTTAATTCCAACTGAAACTCGCACCTTGAGGTGGTTTGGGTATATAATACATGCAGCCTAATTAGTTGGGCTCGATTTAATTGCTGACGATAGGGGCAAAGCAATGTCACTTTTTCTTCTTACATTTGGTCTACTCATTTTAATTGTGGCAGCGATGGCTGTCGGCATGATTGTGCAAAAGAAATCTATGGCCAGTAGTTGTGGTGGCCTAGGCGCCGTTGGTATCGACAAAGCCTGCGACTGCGACGACCCATGTGACAAGCGTAAAAAGCGCATGGCAAAAGAACAAGTCTGGAAAGAGAATCAAATTCTTTAACCACAAAAAAGCGCCCAAAGGCGCTTTTTTAATACTTAAATTTTACAAGGACAGTCACTGTATTTTTATATAGACAGTCACTTTTATCTGTTAAATTACTCTTGCAGCAAAGAAGATTTTGTCTAAACTTTAGTTACAGCTAATGCATTTCAAATTATCAGTTCAAGGAGTGAACGATGGCTTTAGCAAGGAAGCGGCAAATCTGTTTGTCGAACACTAAGTATTATCACTGCGTATCCCGTTGCGTTAGACGCGCTTACCTTTGTGGAGAAGACGCACTCACTGGTAAATCATATGAACACCGCAGAGGATGGGTTGAAGAGCGCCTGCTTTTTCTTGCAAAGGTATTTTGTATTGATGTGTGTGCTTACGCAGTGATGAGCAATCATACGCATCTTGTTCTTTATGTTGATGATAAAAAAGCAAATAGGTTATCGGATAAAGCCATTCTTTTACGCTGGTTTAAGCTCAGTAAAATGACGCCTTTAGGTCAAAAGTTCCTTCATGGTCAGCCTTTAAGTGACGGCCAACAAGTCTTCTTAAAGAAAGAGGTTGCAGAATACAGAGCGCGTCTTTCGAGCATTAGTTGGTTTATGCGAATGCTTAATGAATATATAGCTAGACGTGCAAATAAAGAAGACGAGTGTACAGGTCACTTTTGGGAAGGGCGATTTAAGAGCCAAGCATTGCTTGATGAGTCAGCACTTTTAGCATGTATGGCCTATGTTGATTTAAACCCTGTTCGTGCTAAAGCTGAGAGCACGCCGGAGCAATCGGACTATACCAGCTTTAAAAAGCGATGCCAGAGCGCGAAGGAGTCAAAGCAACCTAAATTACTAGCTCGTTTTATTGGTGGCATGAGTAAGTATAAATCAAAGGGTATACCTTTTGAGTTAAAGTCATACTTGTTACTGGTAGAGAAAACTGGGCGTTGTATCAGCGCGGATAAGCCTGGATATATAGAGCATCATTTACCTCCTATTCTTGAAAGGCTGAATTTCGAACCGGAAAAATGGTTAACACTAACAACTCAATTTGAAAATTTATTTCGTGGAGCTGCAGGTCAAGTGGGTGCTATTGAAAGTTATTGCAGTAAAACTGCTCGTAAGCGACGAAGTAACCTAACAAGTTGTAAGTTATTACTTTCTAGTTAACCTTAAATTTCTCTCGACTTTTATTTTTTGCAAACTCTTGCAGCTAACTTGTGCTTTTAATTCTCATAAAGCTAAATCTTTTATCTTGGTTTTTATTATTAGATTAAGCTAATAGGCTAGCTCGACTACACAACTATTATTTTAGGTTACAAATTTAAGGTATTTGTAGATTTAACAGGCATTTTTAAGAGTGCCTGTCCTTTTAAATCGTGTTTAATCTAAATTAATTAGCTCAGCCCCTAAAACTGCGTACTTATTTTTGCCATTTGCCTGTAAGAAAAAGGCGGCAGGTGCATTAAGTGAAGGTATTGATGTAAATACACTTTTGCATGCGTAAACTGGCCAATTTGTGGCGTTTTCTAGCATATTAATATCGCCAGAAAAGCAACTATACCCTTGTATTAAAAGCTTTTTATATTTATTTTCGGTAAGCGTTAACGGCTCATTTAATACAAAGCTGTTACCTACCTTAAAGTTCAGGCTGCTTGCATCTAAACTGGTGTAACCTTGGCGGATACTGCTTATATCACCCAATTCTTTAATTATGGGTGACTGTCCTTTGTTGTTTATAGCAATATCTATCTGGTAATCACCAAGTTCACTCTTTACTGTTACATCGTCTATTAGTAAGTCTACCCAATTGTCTTTAGCATTAAATGGAATAGCGTGGTACTGGGCCATTTTAGCGCTTTTCCATTTCTGTGAAGTTATTGAGTCAATAGCCTTTTTATATAAAACACGGTTAACTTTACGTGCTATTTGGCGATTTGGGTCGTTTGGGTAAGCGCCTGATTCAATTAATATAGTTCGGATACCTTTTTCGGAAAAAGTATCTCCAAAACTGCGATACGAGTAACTGTCGTTGTACTTGCCTAAGTGCCCTGGGATCATTGATTCAACCGTTTTGGCTAAGTGGGCAATAAACTGCATAGCCTCACCACGACTTTTATTTACTTCTCTTGCTTCATTATAGGCGGGTGCTAGCACTGAAATAGTGGCTTGTTTTCCCATTTTACCTGCACCGTAATATGCATTCTGATCATGTAAATTAAAACCAAAGTCAGGTTTGAATTCATCTGCTGCAGCCATGAGTATTTGCCCTTCTTTTGTGCGAAGGGCTTTAGCATCACGATTTAAATCAATACCTTGTGCATTATGACGGGTCTGAGCTGCGGCGCCGTCTGGGTTCACCATAGGGATAATGAGAAGAGTTATTTTTTGTTGCCAGCTTTCTAGCCATTGTGCGTTTTCATATGTGGTTATAAAGCTTAAAAAATCCATTAATGCGGCAGTAGCCGTGTTTTCATCGCCGTGCATTTGGCTCCACATCATCACTTTGATTGGGCCGGTACCAATTTTGATAGAATTAAGTGCCTGTCCTTGGAATGAGGTGCCGATTTGTTTTAATGTGACGCTGGGGTGTTTTGCTGCGCTTTTTAAGTGGGGTTCTATATCGGCGTAGTAAATCGCAGGTTTATCTAAGCCAGCTACAGCGGTATCTTCAATCGTATTTGCAAGTGTACTGGTACTTAGTGCTAAAAAGGCTGTGGCGAGTGCGTATTGGCGCATAACTATCTCTTTTATTCTTTATTTTAGTGTTGTTAAGAATATTATATTTTTAGTGGGTTGGCTAATCCTTGTTCAGTAATAAAGCTTTGATTGCTACTGACTAAGTATGCTTTAAATCGCTATTTTTATGCTATTTTCTTTTTCTTCATTGCTTTTCGCTATATAAAATACAGTATTACTTTTAACTACTTAGCTTTAATTTGTTTGGTTTTTTACAGTTTATTATCAAATGGCTAAACAATACTTAACCGTGTGCTGTTAAATTCTACTTGTACCGTCTGTTGACTTTGTTATACTCCACATCGAAATTTCAGTAATTACTGAAACTTTATTGATGAAGATCATGTTACCGCATTTAAAAATAGGGTAAGTCATTTACCTGAAATGCAGTAAAAGCGATAAAAGGCGAGAGTTTTGCGAGCAATTAGTCAGTCACAAGATGTCAAACAGTCTAGCTTAGCTAGATTGCAATTGGCTGCGCGTGCGTTTTTTGCTGGTAAAGAGCTAATGTCAGTTTTAGCCTTGTTGCTGATTAATTCAGCGATGCTAATCAACGGTACATTAGAAGATGCTCAAGGGCTAAGAAGCTTATTAAGCGAAGGTGCTTTATACGAAACACCATTGCTTAACGTGTTGAGTTTTTTAGCTTACCCAGTGGTGTCTTGCCAATTACTGATTGGTTTATGCTGGTTGGTCTTCCATTTCTTCCCTGCGCGTCGTGCAGGTGTCATTTTACGTAAAGCGGCCTTCGCTGCGCGTGAAACGATAAAGTCTTTAGTAGTACACAGCGCTCATGGCTGTCGTGCTCCTCCTCGTGTAAGTGGTTGTCTGTAAATAAGCTTTGTTGCTTAAGTTCAGCCATTTTAGTCATTTTCTAAGTTGTCTTTACTAAGCACCTAGTGGGTTTTTTACGCCCAAATTTCAGTCAGCCAATCTAAAATCCCTCACTTTTTAGCGTGCCTATTTGTCGTGCCCGTTATTCAGCCGAGGGATATCTGTAGCATCTGTTGCAGAAAAGCGTCGTGTTCTTATTTCGACAAGTGTTAACTTTTAGGTTGTAGGATATTCCTTTGTCAATTCGAAACCTTTGTAATATTGCTCTAGCGTCTTTAGTGCTGGCTTTGTCTGGCTGTAAAGGCGGGGTACTCGATCCAAAAGGTCAAATTGGTGTCGACGAGAAGTATTTAATTATCGTAGCTACGGTGTTAATGCTGATTGTTGTAATTCCAGTTATTGCCATGACAATTTATTTTGCATGGAAATACCGTGATGGACGAGATCAAGAAATTTACGCTCCAAAGTGGGCGCACTCTAATAAGATTGAAGCTGTAGTTTGGACCATTCCTATCATCATCGTTGCGATTTTAGGTGTGATCACGTGGCAGTCAACGCAACAACTTGACCCATATAAACCACTTGAGGGTAAAGGTAAGCACCTTACTGTTGAGGTTGTTTCTTTGAACTGGAAATGGCTATTCATTTATCCAGAGCAAGGCATCGCCACAGTGAATGAGCTTGTTTTTCCTGCCAATGTGCCAGTGCAGTACAAGATCACCTCAGAAAGCACCATGAACTCGTTTTTCATTCCACAGCTTGGTAGCCAAATTTACTCAATGGCCGGTATGGAAACAAAGCTTCACTTAATCGCTGATGAGCCGGGTACTTTTAAAGGCTTTTCTGCTAACTACAGTGGTGCAGGTTTCACTGGTATGAAGTTCGATGCCATTGCAACAGCCACAGAAGCTGATTTCGATGCTTGGGTAAACAAAGTAAAAAATACCGGTTCTGCATTGACTAAGCAAAGCTATGTTGAACTTGCAAAACCAAGTGAATACGACCCAGTTAAATACTATGCCAGCGTAGATAAAGATATGTTCCATTCAATCGTAATGAAATATATGCAAGCGCATGGCTCTCACGGTGCAATGCAACACGCTATGCCAGAGCACTCAGCTCATAAGAAGCACAGCGAGGACGAGGAATAATCATGTCGTTGTTAGGTAAATTAACATTAGACGCAATCCCGTTTCATGAACCAATTATCATGGTTACCATGACGGTTGTTGCTGTCTTAGGTCTGTTAGTGGCAGGCTTAGTAACAAAATATAAAAAGTGGGGCGTGATTTGGCACGACTGGATCACCTCAATTGACCATAAGCGTTTAGGTGTCATGTACATCATTCTTGCGCTTATCATGCTTTTCCGTGGTTTCGCGGATGCCATTATGATGCGACTGCAATTAGCAATGGCTACCGGCGGTGCAAGTGGTTACTTACCACCAGAGCACTATGACCAAATATTTACGGCACACGGGGTGATTATGATCATCTTTATGGCGATGCCGTTTATGATTGGTTTAATGAACATCATTTTACCGCTGCAAATTGGTGCCCGTGATGTTGCATTCCCATTCTTAAATAACCTTAGCTTTTGGTTAACTGCTGGCGGTGCAATCCTAATCAATATCTCATTATTCTTTGGAGAGTTTGCGAAAACGGGTTGGGTGGCATATCCACCGTTGTCAGAGTTGTCATTCAGTCCAGGTGTCGGGGTCGATTATTATATATGGGCCTTGCAAATATCCGGCTTGGGTACCTTATTAACATCGGTAAACTTCTTAGCGACTGTATTTAAAATGCGTGCACCAGGCATGACATTAATGAAAATGCCTATTTTTACTTGGGCATGTACGTGGGCGAATATCTTAATTGCAGCATCGTTCCCAATTTTAACGGCTGTACTGGCAATGCTAACGCTTGACCGTTATCTCGATTTCCACTTCTTCACAAATGAACTAGGTGGTAACGCGATGATGTACATCAACTTATTCTGGGCATGGGGTCACCCTGAGGTTTACATTCTGATCTTACC
The DNA here is from genome assembly GCF_001401795.1 of Pseudoalteromonas sp. P1-26. NCBI lineage: Bacteria > Pseudomonadati > Pseudomonadota > Gammaproteobacteria > Alteromonadales > Pseudoalteromonadaceae > Pseudoalteromonas > Pseudoalteromonas sp. P1-26. The sequence continues at coordinate 58,248 of NZ_LKDX01000002.1, forward strand.
TGCGTTTGGTATTTTCTCAGAAGTTATCTCTACGTTTGCTGGTAAACGCCTGTTTGGTTACAAGTCGATGGTTTACGCAAGTGGTGCAATTTCGATTTTAGGTTTCATCGTTTGGCTTCACCACTTCTTTACGATGGGCTCAAGCGCTAACGTTAATGCCTTCTTTGGTGTTATGACCATGGTTATTGCGGTACCGACCGGGGTTAAGTTGTTTAACTGGTTATTCACTATGTATCGTGGTCGTTTACGTATTACTGTGCCTGTCCTTTGGACTTTAGGCTTTATGGTGACGTTCACTATCGGTGGTATGACGGGTGTTCTACTTGCTATTCCTGGTGCTGACTACGTATTACATAACAGCTTATTCTTAATCGCTCACTTCCATAACACCATTATTGGTGGTGCGGTATTTGGTTATTTAGCTGGTTTTGCGTTTTGGTTCCCTAAAGCAATGGGCTTCAAACTTGACGAGAGCTGGGGCAGACGATCTTTCTGGTGCTGGTTAATTGGTTTCTTCGTGGCATTTATGCCGTTATACGTACTTGGTTTCTTAGGTATGACACGTCGCTTAAACCACACGAACAACCCTGATTGGAACATTTGGTTATACATTGCAGCTGGCGGTGCGGTGATCATTATGTTCGGTATCTTGTTCCAAGTTGTGCAACTTGTAGTGAGCTTCAAAAACCGCGAGCAACTTGATGATACAACGGGCGATCCGTGGAATGGTCATACTCTTGAGTGGGCATCGGCTTCACCTCCGCAGTACTACAACTTTGCGAAAATCCCTCATGTTGATGACATCGATGCGTGGACAGACATGAAAGAAAAAGGCTTAGCTTACAAGCAAGAAGACTCTTATAGCCCAATTCATATGCCAAAAAATACATCGGCAGGTGTATTAATGAGCGCGGCTTTAACAACCTTCTGTTTTGCCATGATCTGGCACATTTGGTGGCTTGCAGCCTTTGGTTTACTGGGTGCTATCGTGGTGTTCATCAAGCGTTGTTACACCAGCGATATTGATTACTACGTGCAACCAGATGAAATTGTTGAACTAGAAACGGCTCACAATACAGCCGCTACGAAGGAGGTGAATGCATGAGTACCATTTCTGCAGGGCTCGACACCTTAAACGGCGCACACGGTCATGTCGATGCACATGACCATGAGCACCACGATACAGGTGGTAACACCGTATTTGGTTTCTGGCTTTACCTTATGACTGACTGCCTGTTGTTTGCATCATTCTTTGCAACCTACGCAGTATTGTTTATGAACACTGCTGGCGGTGTGTCGGGTAAAGACATTTTTGAACTTGATTTTGTGGCGGTTGAAACCGCAGCTCTACTACTCAGTAGTATCACTTTTGGTTTTGCGATGATTTCTGCTCATGGGCAGAAAAAGGCGGCTACATTAACTTGGTTGCTAGTTACCTTTGCCTTTGGTGCAGTGTTTATTGGTATGGAAGTGTACGAATTTCATCACCTAATTGCGCATGGTAATGGCCCTCAGCAAAGTGCCTTTTTAACATCGTTCTTCTCTCTAGTGGGCTTACATGGTCTTCACGTTACAGCTGGTCTTATTTGGATGACTGTCCTAATGATTGAAGTTGTGCGCCGTGGTTTAAACCCACAAACAGTGACACGCCTAAGTTGTTTAAGCCTATTCTGGCACTTCTTAGATGTGGTGTGGATCTGTGTATTTACCGTTGTTTATTTAATGGGAGCAATGTAATGAGCCACAGTGAATCACATGTAATTAATAACTTAGAAGTTCATACGCATAATGAACAATCACATGGCAGCGTTAAAGACTATTTAATTGGTTTTCTACTGTCAGTGGTTTTAACGGCTATTCCATTTTGGGCTGTGATGAGTGGTTCGTTTTCGAAAACGACCACTGCATGGAGCATCGTGAGCATGGCGATTGTGCAAATTTGGGTGCATTTGAAATATTTCTTACACCTAAACTTCAAAACTGAAGACGGCAAGGCAAGTTCATTGTCGTTTATCTTTAGTGCTTTAATCATTGTAATGGTGGTTGGTTTGTCGGTGTGGATCATCTACGAATCGAACGCCATGATGATGTACTAATAACAATTACTTGGTAATTGGTAAAAGATTTACGAGAGGAGCTGGTTAGTCTGAGGTTGTGTCTCCAGTTCTCACAGTCTGTTACTAACTAGTTTCTTTCGTAATATTGCGTTTGTGCTGAAAATTAGAGGAGTCGAGGAAGTGTTTCGACGTTATTTAAATGTCACTAAACCTGGCATTATCATGGGCAATTTGATCTCTGTCGCGGGGGGATTCTTGCTAGCCTCTCGTGGTGATATTGACCCATGGTTAATGATCGCAACCTTACTAGGGTTATCTTTAGTAGTAGCATCAGGATGCGCGATCAATAACGTAATTGATCGTGATATTGATGTTGCTATGGCGCGCACTCGCAAACGCGTCACAGTGACTGGCGAAATGTCAGCAAAGGCGGCTATGGCACATGGCATCGTGCTTGGTGTTATTGGTTTCGGATTATTAGCAGTGTATACCAACGTAGTGGCACTCTTATTTGCTACTTTTGGTTACGTCATCTACGTAGGTGTGTACAGCTTATATATGAAACGTCGTTCTGTGTACGGCACCTTTGTAGGAAGTTTATCTGGCGCAGTACCACCTGTAGTGGGTTATTGTGCCGTGACTGGGCAGTTTGATGCTGGTGCTGTGATTTTATTGGTTATGTTTAGTCTATGGCAAATGCCTCATTCATATGCAATTGCAATCTTTCGTTATAACGACTACCAAGCGGCCAGAATTCCTGTGTTACCAGTAGCGCAGGGGATCGAGAAGGCAAAGCATCACATTGTTTTATATATCGCCGTGTATGCGTTGGTTGTGATGTTATTAACCATTAGTGGTTATACAGGTTTAGCCTTTATGGCTGTAGCCTGTACAACGAGTTTTTGGTGGTTGCTAATGGCGCTTCGTGGCTATCGTCGCAATATTGATGTAAGCGGCTGGGCGCGCCAAGTGTTTGCTTTTTCAATTGTAAACATCACGGTTTTGAGCATAGCGATGGCTTTAGATTACCATTCGGTAGCTCCACAGCTACTTGTTTTAACTTAGAAAAAAGTTGCTAACATATCCCAATGTTACAGTAGCAAAGGCCCGGTTTTTTCTCCACCGGGCCTTTTTTCTTTGTTATTTTTTAAAAACGAGCAGCTTGCTCTACCACAATACCATGGCGAGCCGCTAAACGGCGATGATCTTTATCATAGCCACCACCAATTACTGTTGCGACAGGTACATTGTGCTCAAGGCAACGCTTGAGGACTAAATGGTCGCGTTGCTCTATCCCTTGCCAGCTTATATCGAGTTTCCCTAAAACATCTTGCTGCCATACATCTACACCTGCATCATAAAGCACTAAATCTGGGTTTAGGGTGTTTAATAAATAACTCAGAGTATCGTCAACAACGCCTAGGTATTCACTATCAGCGACATTCGGCGCTAAACCTATGTCTAAATCGCTGGTTGACTTTCGAAATGGAAAATTCTTTTCACAGTGAATAGAGCAGGTATAAGCATAGGGCTGATGCGCCAGCATTGCTGCGGTACCATCACCTTGATGAACATCTAAATCAAAAATAAGTATATTGGTTACTTCACCACTTTTTATCAGAGTTTCGCTGGTAAAAGCGAGGTCGTTTACCATGCAATAGCCTGAGCCAAAATCAGTATGGGCATGGTGAGTGCCCCCCGCTAAGTGACAAGCAATGCCATGTCTAAGTGCTAAACGTGCTGTTTGTAAGGTGCCTAGAGGCGCAGTAAAGGTACGTGCCATCAGCTCTTTTGACCAAGGTAAGCCAATACGGCGCATCGCTTTTTCATCTAAGCGGTTGTGCCAAAGGTCGTGGATATAGTTTTCGCAGTGCACTAATTCAAGGGGCTCAGGGCTGCCAAGCATCGGTTGAGTTAGGTTGTCATTTATTAATCCAAGGTTTTGTACATGCTCATATAAATAAGCAAACTTACTCATCACAAAGCGATGATTAGGATCGAAACTAAACGAGTAATTTGGATGATACACCAAGGGTAAGTGGGGATTTAACTGCATAGCTCATTGAATAGCTGAATTTGCTACAGCATAACGAATCTACCGACAAAAGTTTACTCTGGCGCGTGAATTAAATGGGCTAACTCGCGATGTAATAATGCTTCATCACCCAGATTTAGCTCAATCAACCGTTTTAAGTGAGTAATACTATCAATATCGATATGTTCACAGCGAAGGCCAGCATGTTGATGCTCAACATGACATAGCTCCACTTGCATTTTAATCTCGATAGTTGATTCTGGCAGGGTGAAGATTAAGTCAGCTTTACTATGAATAGGCACTAAAAATGAATCACTTTTAGTAATGAGCGCACCTTGCAAAGATAGATCAAGTAACTGACAGTGATAGTCGTTATCTTCGATACGAAGGATCGCAGGGCAAGAAAATAATACCCGCGAAAACTCTCTGCGTTCATTCATAGCTGTATCTCCTACTTTAGTGACCTAATGAGTATAGTCGAGTCAGCGGTTGTCGCCTGATTAAATGGCAGCTGAGTATTGAAATTCAAAATCCGGTGGGTTGCCATTATTTGCAAATTAATCTCCTCGGTCTATCTTTAATAGGCATTGATAGGAGTATGATGTGATTACACTTGCAGAAATTGAAGCGGCACTTGATAACAATGAATTCTTTTTAGAATACTTACCCACAATACGTTTAAGTGATAATCGGTGTGTTGGAGCAGAAGCGCTTATTCGTTGGCAGCGAAATGATAAAGTCGTCCCACCTCTCGAGTTTATACCGTTAATTGAAGGTTCTGTATTAAGTGGCATGATCACATACTGGGTCATAGATAAAGTAGCCGAAGAGCTTGCTGAGTGGCTGAATAAGCATGACAACGTACATGTAGGTATTAATGTTCCACCAGAGCTTTGGGGGCGAGGCGGAGTATTCTATACCCTGAAAAAGTCAGCTTTGAATAGTAATGCCAGCAAAGTGATATTTGAATTATCTGAGCGAGGGATCCCCGATAGAATGGGTGTTCAAACTATTCTAGAAAATATCTCTAAGGCAAAAATGGCGTTAGATGATATGCAATTAGGTGAAGCGAATATCTTAGCGCTTGCGCAGTTAAATGTTGATTATATAAAAATAGATAAGTCGGTAATCGATCTGATTTTACAAGATGACTGGGCTACTTCATTACAAAAGAAACAACTCGCAAATTGTGGTTATGACAGTAATCATGCCTATATTGCTGAGGGAGTCGAAACCAAAAAACAAGCCCAAGTAGTCGCTAAAGCGGGGATACAATTTGCACAAGGTTGGTATTTTTCGAGATCATTGAAAGTTGATGAATTCCTTGCATACTTTGCACAAAAAAGCCCCTAAATAGGGGCTTTTTGAGTATCAGCTAATTAGCCAATTTTTTTGTATTTAATACGCTTAGGTTGTGCTGCTTCTGCGCCTAAGGTTTTCTTCAACCACTCTTCGTATTCTGTGTAGTTACCATCGAAGAAGTTAATTTGGCCTTCGTCACGGTAATCAAGAATATGTGTAGCAATACGGTCAAGGAACCAACGGTCATGCGAGATACACATTACACAGCCAGGGAACTCTAAAATAGCGTTCTCAAGTGCACGTAGTGTTTCAACGTCTAGGTCATTGGTTGGCTCATCCAGTAGTAATACGTTGCCACCTGCTTTTAATAGCTTAGCTAGGTGTAAACGGTTGCGCTCACCACCTGATAGGTCTTTAACGAATTTTTGTTGGTCGTTACCTTTGAAGTTAAAGCGGCCAACATAGGCACGGCTTGGGAATTCAAAGTTACCAATTTTTAATACGTCTTGGCCGTTAGAGATTTCTTGGAAAACAGTGTTGCTTTCGTCCATGTCGCCACGGAACTGATCAACCGTTGCAAGCTCAACTGTGTCACCAACAATAATCTCACCGCTATCAGGCGTTTCTTCACCACTTAGCATTTTGAATAGCGTTGATTTACCCGCACCATTGGCACCGATAATACCTACGATAGCGCCTTTCGGCATTGCAAAGTTTAAGTCATCGATTAATACACGGTCGCCAAAGCTCTTCTTCAGGCCTTTCACTTCGATAACTTGGTCACCTAAGCGTGGACCCGGTGGAATGAATAGTTCATTCGTTTCGTTACGCTTTTGGTAATCGTTTTGTTGAAGCTCAGAGAACTGTGCCATACGTGCTTTAGACTTAGCTTGACGGCCTTTCGGGTTTGAACGAACCCATTCAAGTTCTTGCGCGATTGATTTTTGACGTGCTTTTTCAGATTTCTGTTCTTGTTGTAAACGTAAATCTTTTTGCTCAAGCCACGATGAGTAGTTACCTTCCCAAGGAATACCTTCACCACGGTCAAGCTCTAAAATCCAACCTGCTACGTTATCTAAGAAATAACGGTCGTGGGTTACAGCAACCACGGTACCTTCGTAGTCGTGTAAGAAGCGCTCTAACCAAGCAACTGACTCAGCGTCTAAGTGGTTGGTCGGTTCGTCAAGAATAAGCATATCTGGTTTTTCAAGTAGTAAACGACAGATCGCAACACGGCGACGCTCACCACCCGAAAGGTGTTCAATTTTTGCATCCCAAGGTGGAAGGCGTAATGCATCAGCTGCACGCTCTAACACGTTGTCGATATTGTGACCGTCGTGCGCTTGGATGATAGCTTCTAGTTCGCCTTGCTCTTTAGCAAGTGCATCGAAGTCAGCACCGTCCATTGCATACTCGTTGTATACTTCATCAAGGCGATTTAGTGCATTTTTAACTTCGCTTACAGCTTCTTCTACTGTTTCGCGAACTGTTTTGCTTTCGTCTAGCACGGGTTCTTGCGGTAAGTAACCGATTTTAGTGCCTGGTTGAGGGCGAGCTTCACCTTCAAAGTCTTGGTCAACACCAGCCATAATGCGAAGTAACGTTGATTTACCTGCACCGTTTAGACCTAGCACACCAATTTTTGCGCCTGGGAAAAAGTGTAAAGAAATATCTTTTAAGATAGTGCGCTTAGGTGGCACAACCTTAGATACTCGACTCATCGAGAATATAAACTTGTCTGGTAACACCATGAAAGAAGCCTTCAATTTATAATAAAAATTAACAGCAAGTATTGTATACCCAAACTACCTCAAAATACAGAATTCAGCGTTTATGATAGGCTTAATATCAAGGTGTTATTTACTCAAAGAGTCATACATTTTAATTAATGACCGCTCAGAAATACTATTTCATTTAGACATCTAAACATCTAGAGGTTGAAATTTCTAACTATCCGTTCATAATTAGCAGTCAGATAAGTATGCTCGGAGCCAGCTATGCCCATTACAGTAAAAGATGAATTGCCTGCCATTGCAAAGTTACGTCAAGAAAACGTGTTTGTAATGCCAAAAAGTCGTGCTAAAACGCAAGAAATCCGCCCAATGCGTTTGGCCATCTTAAACTTAATGCCAAACAAAGTTGAAACCGAAGTGCAGTTTATTCGCTTGTTAGCAAACTCACCGCTGCAAGTTAATGTTGAGCTGTTGCGCTTAGATACCCATCGCACCAGCAGTAACTCTGAACAGCACATGGATACGTTTTATCGTTATTTTTCAGAAGTGAAAGATAATAACTACGATGCCATGATCATAACGGGCGCACCGCTTGCTCATTTAGAGTATGACGAAGTTGCCTACTGGGATGAACTAAAAATTATTTTAGATTGGGCAGAGCAGCATGTGACGTCTACGCTGTTTTCGTGTTGGGCGGCCCATGCGGGGCTTTATCATCACTATGGTCTTAAACGTGATCTGAAACCAAACAAATTAAGCGGTGTTTTCACCCATAAAAGCTATTTTGACCACGCAGCGCTAACGCGTGGCTTTGATGATACCTTTTTAGTGCCACATTCTCGTTATGGTCATATTGATATCGATAAGATCAATGCCTGCGAGGAGCTAGTGGTGTTAGCCGGATCAGAGCGAGTAGGTGCCTACTTAATTAAAAATAAATCAGGTAGCCAAGTGTATATTACTGGCCATCCAGAGTACGATGCTCATACCTTAAAAGGGGAGTATTTACGCGACCAAGAAAAATCAGCGGATGCACCTAAGCCAGAAAATTACTTCCCTGACGATAACCCAGACAACGAACCGTCGAAAACGTGGCAAAGCCATGCCTTTTTATTGTTTTCGAATTGGTTAAACTATTATGTGTACCAAACTACACCGTATGATATTAACTTAGTTAGCCAAGATGTAAGGACTAACAACTATGCCGAGTAATGCAGTGAATAAACGCGAACAATTAACCGAGGCGCTAAAACAGCGAATTTTAATCCTCGATGGCGCGATGGGCACCATGATCCAAGAATATAAATTAGAAGAACAGGATTATCGCGGTGAGCGCTTTAAAGACTGGCACGTACTTATTAAAGGCAATAACGATTTATTAAGCCTGACTCAGCCAAAAATCATTGCTGATATTCACCGTGCTTATTTAGAAGCCGGTGCCGATATCATCGAAACGAATACCTTTAATGCCACGACTATTTCTATGGAAGATTACGACATGGCGAGCCTTAGCCGCGAAATCAACCTCGAGTCAGCGAAGCTTGCACGCGGCGTGTGTGATGAACTTGAAGCAAAAGATCCTAGCAAACCGCGTTATGTAGCCGGTGTACTTGGGCCAACGTCAAAAACCTGTTCTATTTCACCAGATGTAAATGACCCAGGTTATCGTAATATCAACTTTGATAAGCTGGTGGCTGCGTATGTTGAGTCAACACTGGCATTAATGGAAGGTGGTGCTGACCTTATTTTAATAGAAACCATCTTTGATACCCTTAATGCTAAAGCGGCTTCGTTCGCAGTAGAAGAAGCATTCGAGCAAGCTGGTCGTAGTTTACCTGTGATGATTTCGGGCACCATTACCGATGCCTCTGGCCGTACTTTATCAGGGCAAACCACAGAAGCATTTTATAACTCAATTCGTCATATTAAACCGCTATCAATCGGCCTTAACTGCGCCCTAGGCCCTGACTTACTGCGCCAGTATGTTGAAGAGTTATCGCGCGTTTGTGAAACCTTTACCTCGGTGCATCCAAATGCAGGTTTACCGAACGAGTTTGGCGAATATGATTTAGAAGCTCCTGAAATGGCAAAAGAAATTATTGATTGGGGCAAGTCTGGCTTTATCAATATTGTAGGTGGTTGTTGTGGCACGACACCGGCTCATATTAAGGCGTTTGCGAAAGGCCTTGAAGGTGTAAAACCTCGCCAATTACCTGAGCTTGAAGTGCGTATGCGCTTATCGGGCCTTGAAGCGTGTAACTTAAACTAGGAAACCGACATGACTGACCAAATTGCTGTATTTACTAACGTCGGTGAGCGTACCAATGTAACAGGCTCGGCTAAGTTTAAGCGCTTGATCATGGAAGAAGATTACGAGACCGCTCTCGATGTTGCCCGTGAACAAGTAGAAAATGGCGCGCAAGTGATTGATATCAACATGGATGAAGCTATGTTGGACTCAAAAGCGGCGATGGTAAAGTTTTTAAACTTAATTGCCTCAGAGCCTGATATCTCAAAAGTACCTATCATGGTCGACTCATCTAAATGGGAAGTGATTGAAGCAGGCTTAAAGTGTATTCAAGGTAAGGCCATTGTTAACTCAATTTCACTTAAAGAAGGTGAAGAGCCATTCATCCGCCAAGCTAAGCTAATTAAACGCTTTGGTGCTGCTGCGGTGGTTATGGCGTTTGATGAAACCGGGCAAGCAGAAACTGCTGATCGTAAGTTCGAGATTTGTCAGCGTAGTTACAAAATACTCGTTGATGATATTGGCTTTCCGCCAGAAGACATTATTTTTGACCCAAACATTTTTGCCGTCGCAACGGGCATTGAAGAGCACGATAACTACGCTGTTGAGTTTATTGAAGGTACGCGCCGAATTAAGCAAGGCTTACCGCACTGTAAAGTGTCGGGTGGTGTATCGAATGTGTCGTTCTCGTTCCGTGGTAATAACCCAGTACGTGAAGCTATTCACTCAGTGTTTTTATACCACGCGATTAAAGCGGGTATGGACATGGGCATTGTAAATGCGGGCCAATTAGCGGTTTACGATGATATTCCCGAAGAGCTGCGCAAAGCTGTAGAAGATGTGATCCTCAATACCGACCCAGGTGCCGGTGAGCGACTTGTTGAACTTGCACCCAAATACTCTGGCATGGCGCAAGCAGAGAAAGTTGAAGATTTAGAGTGGCGTACTTGGCCTGTTGAAAAGCGCCTTGAACATGCACTAGTAAAAGGCATTACCGAATACATCGATGAAGATACCGAAGAGTGCCGCAAGAGCAAAGCTAAGCCTATCGAAGTGATCGAAGGCCCGCTTATGGACGGCATGAACGTAGTAGGTGACTTATTTGGCGCAGGTAAAATGTTCTTACCTCAGGTTGTTAAGTCTGCTCGTGTGATGAAGCGCGCCGTAGCCTATCTTGACCCTTTCATTGAAGCTGAAAAAGAAGAAGGCGCAACCAATGGTAAAGTGGTTATGGCAACCGTTAAGGGTGACGTACACGACATTGGTAAAAACATTGTAGGCGTGGTACTGCAATGTAATAACTACGAGGTTATTGACCTTGGTGTGATGGTGCCGGCAGAGAAAATTTTGCAAACCGCCATTGACGAAAAAGCCGATATTATTGGTTTATCAGGGCTTATTACCCCTTCGCTTGATGAAATGGTGCATGTTGCGAAAGAAATGACCCGCCGTGGTTTTGAATTACCGCTACTGATTGGTGGTGCAACAACCTCTAAAGCGCATACCGCGGTTAAAATTGAACCTCAGTATGATAAAGGTGTGGTTTATGTAAATAACGCCAGCCGCGCTGTGGGTGTGGTTTCTAATTTATTGTCGAAAGAGTTAAAGCCGGCATTTTTAGAGAAAACCAAAGCTGAGTATGAAAAAGTACGTGAACAACAAGCACGTAAAAAGCCGCGCTCAAAACCCGTTACTTTACAGCGTGCTCGCGACAACGCTGTAAAACTCGATTGGGACAACTACACGCCACCTGTGCCGAAAAAACTGGGGGTGACTGAGTTTAAAGATGTTTCGATTGCGACGTTAAGACAGTACATCGACTGGACACCTTATTTCATGACGTGGTCAATCGCTGGTAAGTACCCACGTATTCTTGAAGATGAAATTGTAGGTGAACAGGCTAAAAGCTTATTCGCTGATGCCAACGCAATGCTTGATGAGCTTGAGCAATCAGGTGCGCTACAACCTCTAGGTGTCATTGGTTTATTCCCTGCAAACCGAGTAGGGGATGACATTGAGATTTACACCGATGAGTCGCGTACAACGCTTTTAACTACAGCGTGTCATTTACGTCAGCAAACAGAAAAAACCGACTTTGCTAATTATTGTTTAGCTGATTATATTGCGCCAAAAGGCACCCCTGATTACTTTGGTGCTTTTGCGGTTACTGGTGGTCTTGAAGAAGACGACCTTGCCGATGCCTTCGATGCTAAGCAAGATGATTATAATAAGATCATGGTTAAAGCCGTAGCAGATCGCTTGGCTGAGGCATTTGCTGAGTACTTGCATGAGCAAGTACGTAAAGAGTATTGGGGCTATGCGGTAGATGAAAATCTATCGAACGATGAACTTATTCGTGAAAACTACCAAGGTATTCGCCCTGCGCCAGGTTATCCTGCTTGTCCTGAACATACAGAGAAGAAGAAAATCTGGCAGTTACTTGATACCGAGCAGCGTATTGGCATGAAGCTAACCAGTTCATATGCAATGTGGCCGGGTGCGGCGGTTTCTGGTTGGTATTTCTCTCACCCTGAAGCTAAGTACTACGCTGTAGCGCAAATTCAAAAAGATCAGGTTGAAGATTACGCTAAGCGTACCAACATGACTCTTGCAGAAGCTGAGCGTTGGTTGTCGCCTAATTTGGGCTATGAACCAGAATAATAACCTTTAGTTATTAGCTTTTGTTTAAATTAAAAACGAGCCCACAAATGGCTCGTTTTTTTATGCTCATTTTTTATCATACTTTTTTCTTTTTAATTGTTTTAATACTGGTAAATTCCTTCTAATTTATATATTTGTGTTAAAGTTATACCAATTCGCTTAATAAAGTGGTCTATTTTGAGGCAATAAAACCTCGTTGATAACAAGGCAAAAATTTCGTTATTTAGTTGTTCTAAATCAGAAATTTTTTTGTTCTAAATCAGAAATTTTTAACGCAGGTAGCGACAGGTTTAATCCCTCAAAATGATTAAGTATTATTGCGGATTGGTATTATTGAGATTGATCAAGAAATCTAAGGTGAAATTGTGATTGATACAGTGAATGCAAGTGACAAAGATAAAGCACGATTTTTACGTGTTTTCGCATTTATTGGTTCGATTACCTCGTTTTTAATGGCGATCACCAGCTATCAAGATGGTTACCATGCCCTTAGCTATTTATTGATTATTGGCGGCTTTGTGTTTGCCTCACCTTTCGTCATTAAAAATCGTGACGAAACCATCGCAGTACTTATGCTGTACGCCCTCTATTCGATGATGTGTTTTTTAATTGTCTCTGGGGGGAGCAATGGCACTGGGCCGTTATGGCTGTTTATTGTATCTCCTGTGACATTTTTTATTCGTGGCTTAAAGCGCGGAGCGTTCGATCTTATCTTGCTTGCCAGTATTATCTCGGTGCTTTTCTATTTTACCGATCAATTTGGTTATTACAGTTATCCGAGTCACTACTTTCCGACACGTGTCATGCTGTGTTTCTCGATTTTATGTATTTTGGCTGGCTTCTACGAATATTACCGCAACAAATACAGTTTGCAGTTAATGGAACAACTTAAGCTTAATCAAAAGCTTGCACGTACTGATGCGATGACTGAACTCGCTAACCGTCGCTACGCAACTGAATGCTTGCAAGATAAGCGCTTTGGCGAAGGGGCTGTGTTCTTGCTGATGGATGTTGATAACTTTAAACAAATCAACGATACCTACGGTCATCAAGTGGGCGATGAGGTGCTAATATTTTTCGCTGATGTCTTTAAAGAAGTGTGCACAGAAGAAGATGTTATTTCCCGTTGGGGCGGCGAAGAGTTTTTAATAGTGATCCCAACAGGGTATGAGCTTAGAGCCAGAAAAGTAGCTGAAAAAATCCATAAGAAGCTTGCTGAAAAGCCATTTACGAGCGGCCAGCATCGTTTTAATGTCACCTTAAGTATTGGCTTGTACGTGCGCGTTGCTGATGAGAGCGTGGATCACTGTTTGAACATTGCCGATAAACGGCTTTACCGCGCTAAATCGCAAGGTAAAAATCAAACGGTTGCTGAAGTCGATTTAGCAAAGCATGAGCCTGCTTGATAAATAAAGCCGCAATTAGCGGCTTTATTGATTGCTCAAATTAATGGCTTTTTTCAAAGTCGCTGACTTCACGCTCAGCTTCTTCCTTAGATTTACCGTATTTTTGCTGAAGCTTACCAATCAGCTCTTTACGGCTACCTTCAATTTTATCTAAATCATCATCGGTAAGGTCACCCCATTTACGTTGTGCTTTACCTTTAAGCTCTTTCCAATTGCCTTCTAAACGATCGCTGTTCATCATAATCTCCTTACTTTGTTAAACATTCATCTTAGTAAGAGCAATCGCTGTACCAATTTGGTGAACTTTGTTAACTGATTGATTTATAGTTGTTTTATGCTTTTACATATAATGAGTGGAATTTATAAGTTTGCAATTACTACGTAGTTTTTAGAATCAGCCTGTAATATTTTCTGTTGCGCTAGTTTTTAGATACTTAGTGGCTCTTAGAGGTATAGCGATTGATTATCCGCGTGTATTCTTCAGTTGATTTTAGTTTACGCAAGTTCTCGTTAAACAGGTCTCTTAAGGCTTCGTCTCGAAATAAAAAGCCACTGGGGTTTTTGCCAAACAACGCAAATCGTTGCACAGGTTTAGAGACATCAATTTCGTCATTGATATTAATTAATGCTCGATAATAATCAAAAATTTTACCGTCCATCTGGATCACCTCGTAGCGCTCTCGATACAAAAGCTGTACTTGTGCAAGTTGATCATAGGTTTCTGCGTATTGTGGGTTTTCTCTGGCCATTGCTTGATATTCTGGTGTGAGTAATTCTTTTGCACCTTGCCATGAAAGAACACTAAAGTGTTTTAATTGTGCAATAGAGCTAAGCTGCAGGTTTTGCTTGGCCAGACTAAAAGCGAAGTTCTCGTAGCTGTAAGCAATATCTGAAAAGTAACCGCTCATTTGATGGGTTTCGATAACTTTTTCATTAATATCAGACACAACATCAACTAAGTTCTCAGTATACAAAGGGATCCGCCTTGCATAGGGAACGTAGACAAAGTGTATTTGATAACCGTGAACACCGAGTGTCGCACGAAGTAAGTCAGGAATTATGCCTGTGTTGTCTTCAACCATCACCCAAGGTGGTAGTGTATTGCCAAGTGCAACCGTAATTTTTTGCTGACTAAACGCTTTTTGAAACGGGAAAACTAACAGTAGCAAGGTGATTAAGATACGGGTGTAAATCCTGAACAAGTTAATTCCTTATTCTGATTTTTGTTTGGTCGTTTAATCAAGAATAAGTCTAAACTGGCAGAATGCAATGTTTTCACTTCTAAAGCCCGAGATAGAAAATAAGCCTATAGCCATCGCAATTTTTAGTTTTTTGATACAATGCGTGAAAAGAAAGTAAGAGATACCTAACGTGCTGCCAGTTCAAGATATTTATCAATCCTTGTTAACCACATTACAGAGTAACCCAATGGCCTTATTGCAAGCGCCACCGGGAGCGGGTAAATCGACATGGCTGCCTCTTACCTTAATGCGCGAAGGGCACTTTAAACGCATTGTTATGTTAGAGCCAAGACGACTGGCTGCACGCAATATTGCCCAGTATTTGGCAAGTCAGCAGAATGAAAAAGTCGGTGACAGTGTCGGCTTACGCATTCGTGGTGAATCAAAAGTAAGTTCTACAACTAAACTCGAAATTGTCACCGAAGGCATGTTGACGCGTATGTTGCAAAATGACCCAGAGCTTAGTGATGTAGACTTACTTATTTTTGATGAGTTTCACGAGCGCTCAATTGCCGCAGATACGGCTTTGGCATTTGCCCTCGAAACACAGGCAGCACTTCGCGATGATTTAAAAATCTTACTGATGTCGGCAACCCTAGATGGCGATCGTTACAGTGAGTTTTTCAGCTGTCCTATTATCTCATCACAAGGTCGAAGCTACCCCATTGATGAAGTGTATATTCCACTTAAAGACGAAAGCCGTTGGCTCGATGACATACCTACACTAATAAAACAGGCGCTTAGTGAGCAAACGGGCAGTGCTTTAGTATTTTTACCAGGGCAGCGTGAAATCATGCGCGTTCAGCAGTCTTTAAATGATTTAGGTGATAGCGTCGAAGTATTTAGCTTGTATGGTGAGCAAAATAAAAACGAGCAACAAGCTGCTATCGCGCCTGCTAAAAATGGCAAACGCAAAGTGGTATTAACCACCAATGTCGCTGAAACCAGTTTGACCATTGAAGGAATACGTATTGTGGTTGATAGCGGCAAACGCCGTGCTGCCAATTTCAATTTAAAAACCGGTGTTACAGAGCTTGTTACGCAAAGTATTTCTCGTTCTTCTGCCATACAGCGCGCTGGTCGTGCTGGGCGAATTGAGCCGGGGGTTGTGTATCGACTAGGCTCTAAGCAAACCTTTGAGCGCCGTAACAGCCATGATGCGCCAGAAATTCTGACCAGTGATATTAGTCAGTTGTTATTAGAGGCAAAGCAGTGGGGGGCATCACTTGCTGAGCTTAGCTTACTCGACCCACCTAGTCGCCAGCAGATTAAACAGGCAACGGCACTTTTGAAAATGCTCGAAGCCATTGATGAAAATGAAAAGCTAACACCCCTTGGCAGCCAAATGCTGAGCTATGGAGCCGATATTCGCCTCTCGCATATGCTCATTAAGGCAAAGCAACTAGAGCAGCGCATGTCTGGTATTTATGTATTAGCGGGGTATTTAACTGCACTGCTTGAAAGCCGCATCAGTATGCCAGCTGATCTTAATTTGGCATTACATAGTCAGCACAGCAAACCGCACCCAGTATTTAAGCAGCAATTAAATTATTGGCTATCGCGCTTGCAACTCAAGCCGGTTAATGAGTTTAAAACAGAGTACTTGTCGCTGCTGGTGGCGCTTGCTTTTCCAGACCGCCTAGCCAAAAAGCGCGGTAATGGTTATTTACTTGCCAATGGTGCAGGCGCCGATTTAAGTGAGGAGTTTTGGCATAACGATGACTATATTGCCATTGCGCATATGGGCGGTCATAAGGGAAACCGTGTTTTTGCCGCTGTTGCCTTTTTGCCAAGTGAGCTTGAAGATGAGCTTTCCCATTTATTTACTGAGCAAACTCGCTGCGAATACGATGAAAAAGCAGGGCGTTTTATCCATCAAGATGAGCTCAAGCTGGGTGCCATCACCATAGCGAGTCAACCAAGTAAACAGCCACTAGATAAAAACGAGCGCACCAAAGCTTGGTTAAATTTATTTAGTAAGCGGGGCTTTTCGGTATTTAATGAACAGCCCGATAGTGAGCAGTTACTTATTCGAATGAGCTTGGCAAGTAAGCTGTTACCAGAGTCATTTCCGCGTTTAAATCATGATGATTTAATTGCCGATAGCCAATGGCTTGCACCTTATTTGGATGATATTAAAAACCTTGAACAATTAAAAAAGTTCAATTACAGCGAAGCGATTAAAAGCTGTTTTGATTGGCAGCAGCAAAGTTTATTGAATGAACACCTGCCCTTGCGATTAACGGTGCCAAGTGGTTCAAATGTAAAAGTGGCTTATCAGCTCGATGGCCCTGCGAAGCTCAGTGTACGCATGCAAGAAGTGTATGGCATGACCAGCACGCCTTTGCTAGCCCAAGGTAAACTGCCATTATTAATGGAGTTATTATCACCAGCGAGGCGACCGCTACAGTTAACTCAAGACTTAGCTAACTTTTGGCAAACGAGTTACCGAGATGTGCAAAAAGAAATGAAAGGGCGTTATCCAAAACATTTTTGGCCAGACGACCCAGCCACCAGCCAAGCGACTAATAAAGTAAAAAGTAAGATGTGATTTTAATGAAGCTGAGTGCTTAGCTCAGCTTCATCACTTGCCTTAGTTCTGCACGCTTCATAAACCGTTACAATTTCAAGCCTTGTTTTGGTTTCTCTTTTGTTGGTTGTTTAGTAGTCTAATTGAGTCATTAGTAAAAAAGAGAAATCCTGTGTCTGCAGCTATTACCCTTGCTCAATACGTTAAAAAACGTACAGGTGTGCCTCTTGGCCATAAAGATTCGTTGCGCAATATGCTGATACGCTCGCTGGGTGCTAGCTCGTTTTATTTATTTTGGCGATATTGGAATCCGGTGTGGAGCTATTACTTATCTCGGTATGTAATGAAGCCTTGCAATGACATTATGCCGGCTTGGTGTGCCCTTGTTTTGACTTTTGCTGTCAGTGGGGCGCTGCACGATTTAGCGGTGAGTTTAGTGAAGTTAAAGCCACTATTCTTTTTTACTCCTTGGTTTACTGTGATGGGCGTGTTGGTATTAGTAAGCAAGTACAGCCAACTCCAGTTTAGCTCTGCTCCTTGGTGGTTAAGAGCGCTCGCCAACATCAGCTTTATTGTATTGAGCTTTTGGTTGACGAGCCACCTTTTTTAGCGCGTTACTGCGTTGCTAAAGGGTAGTCAGTGTAACCTTTAGCACCGCCTCCAAATAAGGTATCTGGATCATGCTGCGCAAGTTCAACGCCTTGTTCAATACGAGCTGGCAGATCAGGGTTTGCAACAAACGGGCGACCAAAGCCAATTAAATCAGCCCAGCCTGCGGCTAATGCTTGCTCTGCTTTCTCGCCAGTGTACTTTCCTGCATAAATCATTAACCCAGCATAGTTTTCACGCAGTGCTTGCTTAAAACTTTGCTCCATTAAAGGCGCATCATCCCAATCAGCTTCGGCAATGTGCAGATAAGCAACGTTGAGATCACTGAGTACTTTTGCTGCGCCAATATAGGTTTCAAACGGGTTATCATCGACCGTACCATTGAGGGTTGTGAGTGGAGCAAGGCGCACGCCAACACGCTCAGCGCCAATTTCATCACAAACCGCTTGTGTCACTTGTTGTAAAAAGCGTAAGCGGTTTTCTAAACTGCCGCCGTATTCATCAGTGCGTTGGTTTGACTCTGAATCAATAAATTGATTAATTAAGTAACCATTAGCAGCGTGAAGTTCAATACCATCAAACCCTGCATCAACTGCATTACGGGCTGCTTGGCGGTATTCGTTTATAACCTGTTTGATGTCGTCATGGCTCATTGCGCGTGGCTGTGCTGTGGCAACAAAGTCAGGTTTGTCATCTTCATCAATAAAAACTTTTACGTCTTTAGCTGCAATAGCAGATGGCGCGATTGGTTGCTCGCCACCTGTGTTACTTGGGTGAGATACTCGGCCAACATGCCAAAGCTGAGCGAACATAATGCCACCAGCTTGATGAACTTTGTCGATTACTTTCTTCCAACCGGCTATTTGCTCGGCAGTGTAAATACCCGGTGTCCAAGCATAACCCTTACCTAGGGCTGATATTTGTGTGCCTTCGCTGATAATTAAGCCAGCGCTCGCACGTTGTGCATAGTAATCGGCCATTAACTCATTGGCGATATCACCCGGTTGTGATGAGCGAGAGCGGGTCATCGGTGGCATAACAATGCGGTTTTTTAATGTATGACCGGCAAGTTGTACAGTATCGAATAATTTGTTCATTACGGCTCCTTGAAAGCGAATATGCTTTCAGCATAACGAAAATTATTTATGAAATTAATGCCACTAATCACAAAACACTTTTGTTAAAAGTGCAAAAACTAAAGCGTTAACCTGGGTGCTATAAAGTCTAAAAACGCTAATACTCGTGATGACACACCGCTGTTTTGATAATACACCGCATGCACTTTTTCGCGGCGATTAGGGCTCAGTACCTCGCCTTCGAGCACTTTTACTAAACGGCCTGCTTTTAAATCTTCGTTGATCATAAATTCCGACAACAAGGTAATGCCGTGACCTTGAATACAAAGCTGGCGCACAGTTTCACCACTTGATGCACTGATTGAAAATTTAAGGTCTAAAGGCGTGGTTAGCGGCCAGTGATTTAAATGCGGCGCATCGGTAAAACCAATAAGCTGGTGCGAGGATAAGTCGGTTAGCTCGTTTAATGGCGGTGCCGCTTTTAAATAATCAGGGCTGGCAACGAGCTGTAGTTTGCTAACTCCCAAAGTGCGCGCATGCAAGTTTGAGTCAGCGAGTTCGCCAATACGAATAGCAATATCGGTTTTATGCTCAAGTAAATCGATAATGTTGTCGTGGCTGGTGATTTCGAGTTTTATATCAGGGTAAGCTTGGTTAAAGGCTTTTAAATGTGGTGCTAATTGGTGAAACACAAAGGGGCTTGCAGCATCGACTCTTAATTTTCCTGATGGGGCGCAGTGCAAAAGCTTTAAGGCCTCTTCGCCTTGTGCGAGCTGACTCAGTGCTTCTCTAGCATAGCCTAAAAATAACTGACCTTCTTCGGTCAGCTCAATGCGCCTTGTAGTGCGGTTGAATAAGGTAACGTTTAAGGATTTTTCGAGCCGAGTTACCGCCCGTGATATTTTTGCTACTTGCTCATCTAATGCATTGGCTGCACTTGAGAACCCGCCGGTATCAACCACGCTAATAAATGCTTCTAAATCTTGGGTGTTGGAGATCACGCTCATGGTTTTACCTTTTCATTTTTGACAAAAGTATTTTGTCACTACTGCTATTTTTTGCAAATTTAATTTTAGCCACAATAGCCGCACTTTCAAAATTAAACAGAGGATATGTGATGCCAATAGCATTACTTGCGTTAACTCTCAGTGCGTTTGCCATAGGCACCACTGAGTTTGTGATTGTCGGCTTAGTGCCAACCATCGCTGATGATTTAGCGGTTTCGTTACCGAGTGCCGGACTACTTGTTAGCTTGTACGCATTAGGGGTTGCGGTGGGGGCGCCAGTATTAACCGCGCTTACCGGACGCTGGAATCGAAAACATGTATTACTTAGCTTAATGAGCCTATTTGTAATTGGTAATTTACTGGCTTGGCAAGCACCTAGTTATGGTAGCTTGATCACCGCAAGGATTCTAACAGGCCTTGCCCATGGGGTGTTTTTCTCAATTGGTTCAACGATCGCTACTGGGCTTGTAAGTAAAGATAAAGAAGCCAGTGCCATTGCGATTATGTTTACGGGGTTAACGGTTGCATTAGTAACCGGTGTGCCATTAGGGACTTGGATTGGTCAGCACTTTGGTTGGCGAGCGACCTTTTTAGTGGTGTCTTTACTGGGCTTAATTGCACTTGTTGGTAGCGCGTTTTTAATTCCTAGCAACTTAAAGCAAAGTAAACCGGCGACTTTGGGTGAGCAGCTAAAAGTAATGGTGCAACCTAGGCTTTTACTGGTGTACTTGATGACCATACTTGGTTATGGCGGCACATTTACTGCCTTTACATATTTAGCGCCCATTTTAGAGCAGCAAACTGGTTTTGCATCAGCCACCATTAGCTTAATTATGCTGGTATATGGGGTATCGGTTGCTGTTGGCAATATCTACGGCGGTAAATTAGCTGATAAAAAAGGCCCCATTAGTGCGCTGACCATTATCTTTAGTGCTTTGAGTATTGTGCTGTTAGTGCTGACCTTTACCATGCAATCTAAAGTCGCTGCGGTACTGACCATACTTGTATGGGGGGCATTTGCGTTTGGTAATGTGCCTGGGCTGCAAGTTTATGTGGTTAAACTTGCCGAAAAGTTCACACCCAATGCCGTCGATGTGGCCTCAGGGTTGAACATTGCAGCGTTTAATATCGGGATTGCGCTAGGTTCAGTGTTAGGTGGTGTTGTCGTTGAAAACTACTCATTGCAAGACACTGCTTGGATTGGCGCTATCATCAGTTTAGCGGCGTTAATTGCAACACGATACAGCGGCTATTTAGATAAACGCGAGATCCCAAAGCCACAAACAGCTTAAAACTAAATTGTTGATAGTTTGATGCTTTGTCGTTATTTTTGGTGCGTAGTTTGATTATTAGTCAATAACTAAAACCACAAGGAATAACGATGAAGCACCTTTATTTTCTAGCTATTTGCCTGTTCAGCACATTTAGCAGCCAAGCAAAGCAAGTTAACCCAGAGCTCACATCATCAGCACAGCAGTACTTTAATACCATGGTTGCAACACAAGCACCCAATGCCACCAACAAAGAGTTAGAAGCCTTTTTAGCTTTATTAACTGACGATTTAGCAAACCAACACTTACCTTATCAAACAGATGATTCAAGGGAGCCAGATGGCAAAGCGATGATGCGTAAAGGCATGACTTTTTACCTTGGGGCGCACACTGAATATCAAGCAAACTTACTCGATACCTTTATTTTTAATGATTCTGCCATTGCCTTGCGTTATACCCATCATGCTAAAGGTATACACCCACAAAACCAGCAAGAAATTGAATACACGCAGACCATTATGGATGTGCTCGAAATAGAAGATGGCAAGATAGCGGTTATTCGTAAATACCACGAATGAGCTTAGCTTAACTTTTAGCCTAACATGAGCGCTTTCATAAGCGCTTTTTTATTAAAATACGCCTGCAATAAATTTTCTCTTTTTTCCGCATTTCAGCTTAAATTCATACTTTTTAGGCTTTATTTTGAATAAATTTAAAACTTTTTTATATTTCGGATAATAAACGTAAGAACAGTGGGTTAGCTTAACTTACGAGTGTAGCTTTGCGGTTGTTTACAATTTGTCAACCTTGAATTGCCATGCTCATTACCTTAACCTTTATTTTAATTGAACGTTCAATCAATAAAAAATTATGCCGAAAGTTGGAATGGAACCTGTTCGTCGTCAGCAGTTAATTGACGCCACAATAGAGTCGGTTGCAGAGCTTGGTTTGCAAGGCACCACCATAAATAGCATTAGTAAAAAGGCAGGCTTATCGTCTGGCATTATCAGTCATTATTTTGGTGGTAAGCAGGGCTTAATTGAAGCCACTGTGCGTTATTTATTGACCAGCTTAAAGCAAGCACTTTTGAATCAAGTAACGCCACAAACTAGTCCAGAGCAACGATTAATGTTTATCGTTGAAGCAAACTTTTCGCGTATTCAGCAGCAAAGCAATAACACCAAAACTTGGTTGAGCTTTTGGGCGCATTCAATGCACGACGCCCAGTTGCATCGCTTACAAAACGTAAATAGTAAACGTTTATTTAGTAACTTATTAAGCTCATTCAAACAGTTAATGAGCGATAGCGATGCCAATTTAGCTGCTGAGCTAAGTGCAGCCATGATCGATGGTTTATGGCTAAGAGCCGTATTAAGTAAGTCAGACCAAGATCAATTCGAAAATTGTGAGCGTTTAGCCAAAGACTACATTCGTTCACTGATAAAACAGTATGGAGCCTAAAATGACCACACCTGTTTACGAAAATTTTATTAATGGCCATTTTTTAAAGAATCAAACTGGCGATACCTTTGCAGTTAAGAATCCTGCAACGGATGAAGTGATTTATCACGTTGAAATTGCTGATGAGTTTATTCAAAACGCGGCAATCGAAAGCGCAAAACAAGGGTTTGCAGCATGGTCTGCAATGACGCCAATTGAGCGTAGCCGTATTTTATTAAAAGCCGTGGCAATCTTACGCGATCGTAACGATGAACTGGCTAAAGTAGAAGTACTTGATACGGGTAAGCCTTGGCAAGAAGCCGAGTGTGTCGATGTTGAAACTGGCGCCGATGTTATTGAATATTTTGCTGGCCTTGCTCCTGCGCAAGTGGGTCAGCAACAAATGGTTGGCAATGATTTTTACTACACACGTAAAGAGCCTTTAGGTATCTGTGCCGGTATTGGTGCATGGAACTACCCACTACAAATTGCTTGTTGGAAATCAGGCCCAGCACTGGCTGCAGGTAATGCGGTTATTTTCAAACCTTCTGAAGAAACACCACTTGGTGCAATTAAACTTGCAGAGATTTTCATCGAAGCGGGTGTACCTGCTGGCGTATTCAACGTTGTGCAAGGCGCTGCTGAAGTAGGGCAATGGTTAACAGCAAACCCAAATATTGAAAAAGTGTCTTTCACTGGTGAAGTAGGCACAGGCAAAAAAGTAATGGCAAGCGCTGCTGGTTCACTTAAAGATGTGACCATGGAGCTTGGTGGTAAGTCACCGTTATTAGTATTTGATGATGCCGATGTATCACAAGCTGTTAGTGCGGCAATGTTAGGTAATTTTTATACGCAAGGCGAAATCTGCACTAACTGTACACGCATTTATGTGCATAAAAATGTTTATCAGCAGTTTATTGATGAGCTGAAAACACGCACTGAGCAAAATATTATTGCTGGCGACCCAATGGATCCTGAGGTGAATTTAGGGGCGCTTATCTCTAAAAAACACCAAGAGCTAGTACTTGGCTATATCGATAAAGGTATTCAAGAAGGCGCAACCTTATTAACCGGCGGTAAGGCACTATCACCAGTATCTGCGCCAAACGGCTACTTTGTGGAACCGACCGTTTTTGTCGACTGTAAAGATGACATGACCATAGTTAAAGAAGAGATCTTTGGCCCGGTAATGAGCGTGTTGGTGTTTGATGATGAAGATGACGTTATTCAGCGTGCAAACGATACGCACCTAGGCTTAGCCGCAGGCGTGTTCACTAAAGATATTCAGCGTGCACACCGCGTTATCCACCAGTTACAAGCCGGTATTTGTTGGATAAACAGCTATGGTAATTCACCTGCAGAAATGCCAGTAGGTGGTTACAAGCAATCAGGTATCGGCCGTGAAAACGGTATCGAAACTTTAGATCACTATACCCAAACTAAATCGATTTATGTGGGTATGAGCAATATAGAGAGTCCATTTTAATGAGTACACAGAACTATGATTACATCATAGTCGGTGCTGGCTCTGCAGGCTGCGTGTTGGCAAACCGACTATCAGCAGACCCTTCGAATAAGGTGTTATTACTTGAAACGGGTGGTAGTGATAAAAGCATTTTTATAAAGATGCCTACCGCGCTATCAATCCCAATGAATACTGACAAATATGCATGGCAATTTCATACCGAGCCAGAGCCATATTTAGATAACCGTCAAATGCACTGCCCACGAGGTAAGGTGTTAGGTGGCTCATCATCGATTAACGGCATGGTCTATGTACGTGGTCATGCCAAAGATTTTGATGAGTGGCAGCAACACGGCGCTAATGGTTGGGATTATCAAGCATGTTTACCGTACTTTAAACGTGCGGAATCATTCTACTTAGGTGGTAACAGTTACCGTGGCGATAACGGCCCATTAGGGGTTAATAACGGTAATGAAATGGCTAACCCGCTTTATAAAGCCTTTATCAAAGCGGGCCAACAAGCAGGTTATGCGCAAACTGATGACTACAATGCAGCCCAGCAAGAAGGTTTTGGGCCAATGCATATGACGGTAAAAGACGGCGTAAGAAGCTCTGCTAGCCGTGAGTATTTAGACCCAGTTAAGTCACGTAAAAATCTAACGCTAATCACCGGTGCCTTAGCTGAAAAAGTTCTGCTAGAAGGCAAAAAAGCCGTTGGTGTTGAGTTTTCAGTGTCTGGCTCTAAGCAGCAAGCATTTTCAGCAAAAGACGTTATTTTAAGTGCGGGCCCAATTGGCTCACCGCATATTCTGCAATTATCAGGTATTGGTGATAAAGATATCCTGAGCGAAGCGGGGGTTGAGGTTAAACATCACTTACCAGGTGTTGGTCAAAACTTACAAGATCACTTGGAGTTTTACTTCCAATATAAGTGTAAGCAACCAATTACTTTAAACGGCAAATTAGGCCTTGTTTCAAAAGGGCTAATTGGCGCTCGTTGGCTATTAAACCGCTCAGGTTTAGGGGCGACGAACCATTTTGAATCATGTGCATTTATTCGCTCAAAACCGGGTGTTGAATGGCCAGATATTCAGTATCACTTTTTACCAGCTGCAATTCGTTATGACGGTAAAAGTGCCTTTGATGGTCATGGCTTCCAAGTTCATGTTGGGCATAACAAACCAAAAAGCCGTGGTGCAGTAACGATTAAGTCGGCGGATCCACAGGTTGCACCTAAGATCCAATTTAACTACTTACAGCACCAAGATGACATTGAAGGCTTTAGAGCTTGTGTACGTTTAACTCGTGAGATTATCGAACAAAATGCGTTTGATGAGTATCGCGATGGTGAAATTCAACCCGGTAAAGATATTCAAAGCGATGAAGAAATCGATGCGTTTGTTCGTCAAGCGGTTGAGAGTGCTTACCATCCGTCATGTTCGTGCAAGATGGGTGAAGATGAGATGGCCGTGGTTAACTCGCAAACTCAAGTGCACGGTATCGAAGGTTTACGGGTTGTAGATTCATCTATTTTCCCAACCGTTCCTAACGGTAATTTAAATGCACCAACCATTATGGTGGCAGAAAAAGCGGCGGACCACATTTTAGGTAAGCCTGTGTTATCGGCATCAACTGCAGATGTTGCCATGGAAAAACAATGGCAATCAACGCAGCGTAGTTCGGAGATCTAATAAGGCCACCCGCAGTTTCGGCTGTGGGGCTTGCAGTGGCGCGCATCACGAGTTGTTTGTGATGCGTTAATGCGAGGAATAAAACTGGAGAAACAATGAAGTATTATTACTTATTTTGGGGGGGGAACTATGACCTTTTGGCTTAGTGCTGGCATCATTTTTACCCTGTTAGCAATTGCGGTTATTTTATTTAAATGGGGTACGGTAAGGTGTGTTGGCGTCACACCGGTTAGAACGTTTACGTTCATTGCAATTTTATTTACATCGGGCCTAGATGTTGGCTTGATTATGTTTCCACTGACAGAGTTTGCAGGTTATGCAGACATAAAAGCAAGCCCAGAGTATGCGTTTGCCAATCCATTAGCCATCGAGTTTGGTTTTTGGGGCTTCTTGATCTGGGGATTTTATTTCCTTACGTGCTTTTATTTCTGCGTAATAGAACCTAAAGTAAAATTCTTTGAAATTGCTTGGGTAAAACTAATTAATAACATCGTTATTATTGGCACATGCGCATTTACTGCATTTTTACTGCTGTCGAATTTACCTTGGTATTTACCGTCGCTTGGTGATGGTGAGTCAATTATTCCGACATTCTACTTAATGGTGTTTGCAGCGATTTGTTTTGCTGTGTATTCGAGCACAGACATTAAGTATGTACGCTTTTTAAGTATTTCTACTACTTGGTTATTTATCGCTTTAATCGCATTTATGTGGTTCGGTGCCTTTGTGGGTTCTGATGCACAAACATCAGCATTTGTTGATAACCTTGCGTTAATTGGCAGCTACTTTGGCAACATCAATGAGTTTGTATTACCACTGAATGATTACCATGCCTTCTACCTGTTTTGGTGGTTTGCTTGGAGCATCATGATTGGTCAATTTACTTCGCGCTTTGTGGGTGGCTTAAAAACTTACCAAGTGCTGGCGGCTATGTTGATTTTCCCGTCTATTCCAATCGCTATCTGGTTTAGTGTTTTGTATCAATATCATGAAGCGGGTATTGCAACAGCAGGCCTGAAAAACATCGCTATGGTGTTTGTTGGTGTGGTGTTTGTGATCAACTCACTTGATTCTTTGATCCGTTTATACACAGATAACCTAAACTTAACGGTGAAGCGTTTAGGTAAATTTAATTACATTGCCTTAAATGTGGTGGCGCTTTCATTATTAACCCTGCTGTTTAAGTTCGACTTTTTACAGATCCAATGGGTTGGTGCGCTCGTTATCGCGTTATTTTTCGGCTGTGCTGTGTTTATTGGCTACAGCAAGTTAAAAACAGTGAAAAATATCGAAGGCTCACCAAAAGACAACAAATTAGATTACACAAAAATAGAAACAGTTAGCTAAGGGAAACCAACATGACAACAAGACAAACAGTATTAGCAGCAGCGTTGCCATTGGCATTACTATCGACATCAGCTATGGCTGACTTATCGACTACGGTTACATTGGCTTCAGATTACACCTTTAATGGTGTAAGCCAAACCATGAATGACCCCGCGATTCAGGGGAGCTTAGATTATGCCTTTGCAGATTCAGGTATGTATGTAGGTACTTGGGCTTCAAATGTAGATTTTGGCGATGACACAGACATCGAGTGGGATGCGTATTTTGGTAACTATGCTGAGTTAACTGACGCTCTTAGTATTGATTATGGTATTGCTTACTACTCATACCACGGTGAAGATTACTCAAGCGATGGTAATTATTTTGAGACTTATGCAAAGTTTGGCTATACCAATAGCCTAGGTTTTACAGAACTTAACTTCTGGTACGCTTGGGATTACTTCGGTACCGATGCTGGGCATGTGATTTCTATGCTTGCCCATACCTTTGAAATTGCCCCAAATCATGCAATTCGTGCCAGTTTTGATGTATCTAACTCATTAGATGGCAATAAGTTTGCTTGGGATGGTAATGATAAGTCATACAACCATTATCGTTTAGCCTATCAAACAAGCTTTGCAGGTTTTGATTTTGAGCTTGCAGGAGAAAATACCAGCCTTGACTGGGATACCGCAGATGAGCGCATTGTCGCGTCTATTTCACGTAGCTTTGATTTATAAGTAGCGTTTTGCTAGCGCAGCTTTAATAAAAACGGCTAACCTTTGTTAGCCGTTTTTTTATGCTTAGAATATGGGTATTAAATCTCTTCGCCTTCGTGCTGCATCGCTAAATCATCAAGCTCAGCAAGGGTGTAATCAAAGCCACTGGTATCGACTTCGTAGCGTATTTTCACGCCATAACCACCTTGGCAAAGACTCGCAGTGACTTTAGCCACTGACCAATGTTTAAGCTTGTTTAAAAACCGATTAGCGGTTTGCTGTGAGTCAAAGCGATAACTGACTTGCGATTCCATCTCTTTTCTAGCCTAAATTTTTTCGAGAGTGTATGAAATTGCTCTGTTTAAATCAATTGCTCATTGAAAAACGCCAATGTGCGTTGCCATGAAAGCTCCGCCTGTTTTTCATCATAACGAGATGTAGAGTCGTTATGAAAACCATGATTTGCTTGTTCATACATGTGCATCGTGTAAGGCACTTGATGCGCTTTTAAGTCGCTCTCATATTCTGGCCAAGTTGCATTAACGCGGTTATCAAACTCAGCTAAGTGTACTAGCAGTGGGGCTTTGATATTTTGTCTCAGCTCTTTAACAGCCGGAGTGCCGTAATAGGGTACGCCCGCATTAATTAGTTTGCTATCAACTGCAGCTAGGTAGTTAACCATATAACCACCAAAGCAAAAGCCTACCGCACCGAGTTTACCGTTACTATTTGGGTGTCTTTTTATGTATTCAGCTGCGGCGATAAAGTCTTGTTGGATTTTTTCTTTATCCATAGAGCGCTGCATTGCGCGGCCTTCATCATCATTACCAGGATAGCCACCAAGAGGGTGCAATGCATCTGGCGCAAAGGCAATAAAACCGGCTTTGGCAAGGCGGCGAGCAACATCTTTAATATAAGGGTTTAAGCCTCTGTTTTCGTGGATCACTAATACTATTGGGAGCTTGCCCGTTAAATTAGCGGGTTCGACTAAATAGCCTTTACCTTCGCCGTGACCTTTAAACGAATCAAAGGTTTTATAACTGGCTTTAATATCAGGGTCATTAAAGGATACTTGCTCAGCTAATGCGTAGTTCGGTAGTAAAGCGCTACTTAGCATTGCCATTGAATAGCCAAGGGCAGCTAAGCCACCCAGCTTTTTCATAAAGGTGCGACGGTCCATTAAGCCATGTGCGTATTCATCGTACCAATCGAAAGCTTCTTGGGGAATGTGGTTATGGCGTTGCTCAGTCATACTTATATCCTTTAAAAACGAGTTAGGTTTATAACTTTAGCTGAAATATCAGCGATTAACAGCCAGTTGTTTTGTTTGCATTACTACGTCCATAAAGCGGCGTTGCCAAATAGCCTTAAAGGCTTTGTTAAATAGGTATAAAAATATTAGCGGCATTAATAACAGCTTTAAAATCAGCAGTGACAAGATATTCAAAAAGTCGATAAATAAGTCTTCGACGGCAGCCACCATGTTGCTAATACCAGAGGTGACGGTATCGATAATTTTACTCACCTGCGACGATTGGTCTTGATTGAGTGATGCGTTAAGGTTTTCTAGTTGCTTGTTTAAGGCGTCTTTGTCTAGGTTCAGCTGTCTTTGCTGGTTTAGTACCGCATTAAACTGCGCTGTTAATTGCTGCTTTTTATCAAGTAATGGCTTGGCTTGTTCAAGCTCAGTAAAGGTCAGTCGCTCAGACAAGCTGCGGGTTGCTTGAATCGCTTCTATTTGGGCTTCGACCTCTGCTAAATCACCTTTGAGCTCAGTGGCTCGCTGGTGGTTCTTAATCTGCTGCTCATTTAATAGCGAGAGCTTGTCGAAGATGGTTTGTTTTTCACTATCGACCTCGGCTTTTAGCTTGGCTGATAGGGCAGAGGTGTTATTTGCACTACTATTCACCGTCTCGACTTTTTCGCTTACGATTTCACTTTGCTGGTTTATTTGCTCATCTAAGAATACTTGGCTCACGAGGCCTGTTGTAAGCACCACAGCAGGCACTAAAAAGCGAATTAAAATAAGACTCGCCATAATTTTATGACGTAAGTTGGGTAAGAAGTTACGCCATTCACAAATAAAGTATGCGACAACCGAAACTGTAAAGAGACTGCTAAAAATAACCCCAGAAGAAATGGTGTATAAAATGCGTTGTAAAAATAACGAGCCTATAGCTAAGCGCATAGCATCCGACATGTATTCAGCTAGGTCATTTACTGGGTCGAGTAGTTGTGCAGGTTGAATACTCGCAATACCAATGCCCACTTCGGCTGATTGCAATAGCGAAATAGCAGCGTTAACTGTACGTGATGAAGCGTACACTAGGGTTGATTGTACTAGGGCGCTGTCGATAAAGCGCATAATGAAATGGTTATAATGCTCTAGCCAACAAAGAAGTAGCAGTATTGTAAGAGATAAATACTTGATAATATGTTGTTTAGTTAGCATAACGCCCCCGACAGTTAGTACGCTTCTTCACGCTACACTATTCATAGCTGTTGAAGCAATCTAATAGGATTGAATTATTTTTCCGATTAACTGTCTATGAATTGCTATTAACCGCTTTAGAGGAAATATGAAAGAACCTGCATCAATTGGCCAGTGCTGTATTGAAGATTTAGATCCCGTGCAAGACTTAGGTCGCTTAGTCTCTTACTTACGTTCAAACCTAGTGACTCATCTTGATGATGCTTTAGAGGATAAAGAGCTAACGTCGGCTCAGTACATTGTGGTTGTGCTACTTGCGCGCGGTAAAGTAAATACCTTGGCTGAGCTTTGTGAGCACATGGTGTATGACCGTGGTGCCATGAGTCGATTACTTTCTCGTTTAGAAGACAAGGGCTTAGTTGCTAAAAAGCAGTCAGTTGAAGATCGCCGTTCAACTCTTTTATGCCTGACTGAAAAAGGCCAACAGCTTTACCCAGAAATTTTACCTACTGTAAATGATATCTATCGCAAAGCACTCACAGGCTTCTCTGATGATGAGCAAGAGCAACTCGCAAGCTTATTGTTTAGAGCAATTCATAATTTAAAAGCATAAATTTCTCTAAGCGGTACATTGTCGCTGTAGACGCATTTTGATAATATAGTTGCCTAGGCATTTAATTTTAACAAGTCCGGGTTGTTATGTTTGAATCATCTTTGCTTGCGCAGCTTCACGCTCAATTTCCAGCTCATCAATTTAGCCCCGAAGGTTTGTCGGTTGTTCACACAGGCCGCTTTGCCAATGCCATTGTTTATCGTTATAAAGACGCGAAATTTGATTTAATTATTAAAGATTTTCAGCACAGCCCATGGTGGGTGAGAAAAACCATCGCGCCGCTTTTTATCAATCAAGAGTACAAGGGGCTGGCACGCCTGCAAGATGTAGACGGAGTGGTCGATAACTTTTGTCGTTTGTCATCAATTGCTATTGCTTATGATTTTATTGAAGGCACGCCACTTCGCCAGCTTGCCTTGCAACAGCAGCATTTACCGAGTGAGTTCTTTAAAGAATTTGAGCGTTTGGTAGCAAAAATGCATCGCCGCGGCGTGGTGCACCTCGACTTACGTAATTTAGGTAATGTTATTTGTTCAAAAGACGGCAAGCCTTACATTATTGATTTTCAGTCAGCGATTCGCTTTGCACGCTTTCCTCGCTGGTTACAGCGTTTTATGCGTGGTGCCGATATGAGTGGGGTTTATAAAGCATGGCATAAGTTAGCCAAAGACTCGTTACCGCAAGCAAAGGCTGATTATTTGCACGACTTTAATCATGTGCGTAAGCGTTGGATTTTTAAAGGTTATCCGATTCAACGTGCCTATTTATGGTGTAGCGGGGCTGTAACTCAGATTCTTAATTCTGAATTTGTTCGCAGTATATTAGATAGATTGTAAAAAGCGCGCTTGCACGCGCTTAGTGGGGAGAACTAGTATTTAGGCCAACCATTCGCATCCCAATTCAGGGTGCTGATGAGCAATTTAGGGGTACCATTATCACCTGCATCATAGGCATGACGAACAATCACATCGGTATTTAAAATGTCTTGTCCACCTGGACCTACCCATTGGCTATTACCCGCATCAAGAATGCTCCCGCCGCTGGCTAACATGTCGGTACCATTTTTATCTAGGTATGGGCCGCGGATGTCACTAGAGCGACCATACGCAATACGGTAAGTACTATTCGTGCCATCACAGCATTTGCCAACTGAAACAAACAAATAGTAATAGCCTTGGCGATACACTATGGTAGGTGCTTCGATGCCACCAGAGCGACTTGCTAAAGAGTAGATTTGACCAAATGGTTTCATGGTCATTGGGTTAATACGCGTTAGTTTAATACCCGAATTCCATGAGCCAAAGGCAAGCCAAGGTGCTCCATCTTTTGCTACCACGAGATCGGGGTCAATGGCGTTATAATTATTGCTATTGGTCGTGTTAATTACTAAACCATCATCACGCCAATCACCGGCTGCCACACTACTTGCTGAGGTAAGGCCAATAGCGCTAACACGTGAACCAAAGGTCGAAATCGAATAATAAAGCCAGCTACGACCATTGTAGCTTTTTAATTCAGGCGCCCAGACATCAATTCCATCATGATCTGGCACATAGTTACTCCACCAGCTTAAACCATTTGAGAAAATTGGTTGCGCATCATTCCAATCTACACCGTTGCTTGAATATTTACCGTAAATACCAGGGCCTGTTTGAAAAACCCACCAAGTGCCATTTTCATAGCCAAGTGTTGGATCGTGGGTGACTAAATTACCTGTAAGTGGCCAGTGGTCTGCAGCGCCATTAGTTGTGGATGGATCCCAAGGGGTTGATTCAACATTAGCAAGCTTGGTTAGCTGCCACTGCTGTGCATCGCTGCCGTTATAGCTCCACTGGCTAATATTTGCGCCATCGTTGCCATCAAAAGCATATAGGTCAAGAGCCTTACCACTGTGATCGTTAATAAAGCTGTAATAACCGCTACCTTCCTCATTAATTTGCCAGTGTTGGCTGGCAAGATTAGCGTACTCATATTGCACCACATTGCCGCCATCGGCGGTCGAGAAGTCAAACACCTCTAGGGCTTTACCACTATTTAAGTTAATAACCGAATAGTTGCTGCCACCTATGTTGGTGATTAACCAGCGCTGGGTGTCGTGATTAGTGTCAGCCCACTGACTAACATTTGCACCGTCGTTGGTTTGCGCGCTGGCTACTTCAACAAACTTAGCACTGTACTTTGATTTAATGGTGTATACGCCATTATCAATCGCATAAGCACTGGGCAGAATGAGGGTTGTTGCCAAGCTGAGTGCAGCTAGGGCTTTTTTTGAAAGTATCATTGTGTCTCCAAATCATTGTTATTGAGCTTTCCTTGTGTGTTTTGCTCCTTGGATGAGTTTTGATCTACAGCTACTAACTCAGTTAAGAGTATTGGTGCAAATGAAAACTATTTATAATACTTTATTATATTATTACTTTTGTAAAGGTGAATGGTAAAAATAATTAACAAAAATTTTACCTTTAACTATTTTGGAAGGGACTTTAGTGTTTAGCTGAGATACAAAAAAGCCACTCAGTGAGTGGCTTTTCGGATGTTATTGAGTAATAAACTGGCTGGGAATATCCCATTTGAGGGTATGCAGTTGGCCTTGCCAAGTTTGGATGGTGATCCACAGTTTATCATCTGCTGAGATGGTTTTAGGGGCTATCGCATGGGCGTGCTGACCATGATTGGTGCCATGCATTATGCCTTCTTCATCTTTAGCAAACTCCGTTAGTGCTAAAGGCGCTTGGCCAATATTTAAATACGCCTGACGAACATTGCTTATGTCACCTTGATTAAAGGCGATAAAGAAATCTTTCACATACTCATTGTGGTGTGAGTACGGGGCATCTTCATTTAGCGGCATCGGGGCGATTTTAAATTCGCCCGCTTGTTGCTCTTGCCAAAGTGCAGGAAACTGAGGGTTTAATGACTGATAAATAAACCATACAGGTAAAGCCAGTACCACAGCATGTAAAACATACTTTTTACGTTGCCACCAAGTTGCTTGTAAACGAGCCATTAGTTTGCCTCCTGAACGTTATTCACTGGCGCTGATTGGCGCGCTTTTACAGGTTTGTTATTTACTAATTTTGCGGCATACATCATAAAACCAGTGATCGACATACCACTTAAAATTAAACCAAAGATAAACCAGATAACCTTTGTCCACAGACCGCCAATGTTACCGTAATGCAGCGGATCGGCGATATGTGAAAGGGTGAGTAATCCCGACATGGTTTCTGGGCTTTTACTTGCTGCAATTTCACCTGTCCAAGGATTGATTGAAGTTGAGTAAGCGTAGTTATCGTAGAAAATAGTATCGCCACTGCCCATGATATTAAACATGCCGCGGTTATGCTCTGGCAGCATCACATAACTAGGTTTGAAATCTGGGAATTTCTCTTTGGTAATAGCCAGTGCCGCTTTTAAGTCGGTTGGCGGTGTTTGTTTATCCGCAGGTAAAGTTGACACTGCCACTAGCGGTGCGTGCTCTTCAATGTCTATTTCATTATGCCACATGATGGCTTGCACTAAATACCACAGGCCTGTTAGTGCCATTACTGCCATAAACCAAATTGACCAAACGCCACTTAGGGTATGTAAATCTTTTAGAAAGGTTTTTTTACCTTGATTAAAACGTAGTTTTGGCTGACTAAATGCGCGCCAAAAGTTTTTATAAATCACTAAGCCTGTTACTAGTGCACCTAAAATAACAAAAGCCATGGCGCTGACGAGGTAGTAACCTACGCTGTAACCTTCTTGCCAAGGGAAGAATAGCCAGCCGTGTAGGGTACGCATAAATTCAATGAATGAGATAGTGTCATTAACCGCTTGTACTTCGCCGGTGTATTGATTGACGTAAGCCACAGCATAAGGTTTGTCGGTATCAGTGAAAATAACCGCATTTACCAAGTAAGGTTCATAAGTGAGTACACTCATTACATCGGCAGTCGGGTAGGATTTTTCAACGCTATTAATAACTTGATCAACACCAAGTGCTGGTAAATCATTTGGGTTGTTTGCACGTGCTTCACTGTTGGTCAGCCAAGTAAGCTCATGGCTTATCACAGATACAGTACCTGTGACGCAAATAAAGCAAAATAGCACCCATACTGGGAGCGAAAACCAACCATGTAGTTGGAACCAAAGACGTTTACTCATGGTAAAATAGCCCGACGTTAATTGATGATAGTAATTGTTATCATTTAAATTGTACTACAATCTTTTGAACAAACACAATCTCTGTCGACGAGCTGCAAAAAAGGCGCTTTAAGCGCCTTTATTATTAGTTTGATTGAGGGTAACAATTCGTTGTGGGAAAGGAATTTCGATATCCGCTCCTTGAATTGCTTTAAATACATTGCGGTTCACCGCTAATTTGGTCTCAATAATTTTGGTGGTTGGCACCCAAAAGCGATAGCTCAAGGTAACACCGCTCTCAGCAAAGCGCTCAATACCGACTTGTGCATGAGGAGAGTCACTAACTAGCTCATGCTCGTCTAACACTTTTTCGATAAGCTCAATAGCGAGGTCTGCATTGGCATCATAAGCGATGTCTATTTCACCTTTAACTAATGAATAGCTAAACGAATTATGTAAAATCTCACCAACAATATGTTTGTTAGGAATGGTGATTTCGACTTTTTCTTCGTTAATCAGAATTGTGTGACCCAGCTCAATGGTTTTAACTTGCCCACTCACGCCTTTTACTTCAATAGTATCGCCAACAACAAATGGCCTTGTTGCAATGATGGCAAGGCCCGCACCGTAGTTTGAAAGCATGCCTTGCATTGCTAAACCAGCACCTAAAGATGCAGCACCAATGGCAGCGACAAATGGGGTCACGCTAATGCCAATTTTGCCAAGGGCAATAACCAAGAACATAATGATCAGCAATACTTTGATGACATTACTGACAAAGTTGGTGAGGGTAATATCGATATTGTGACGCTGCATGAGTCCAGCAACCATATTCGATACTTTTTGCGCAATCCATAAACCAATAAATAGAATTAAGATGGCACCTAAAATTTGCATACTGTAGGTGACCAAATATTCCATGATCAGATTGTAGTATTTTTCGACTTGCTGTATTTCTGAGTCAATCATGTGTTTTCCTAACAAGGTTACTGCGAATTCTGACTATACCAGAACATGCTGAATAACAGGATAAAGTATCGGCACTATTATCGCGCTGAGTAGCGCACTTAATGCCATCGCCACAGAGGCAAAGGCACCTGCTTTTGGCTGATCACTAATCAGTGATGCTGTGCCAATGGCAT
This sequence comes from Pseudoalteromonas sp. P1-26, assembly GCF_001401795.1. NCBI lineage: Bacteria > Pseudomonadati > Pseudomonadota > Gammaproteobacteria > Alteromonadales > Pseudoalteromonadaceae > Pseudoalteromonas > Pseudoalteromonas sp. P1-26. Next base: position 94,379 of record NZ_LKDX01000002.1, read on the forward strand.
GGCAAGCGGTACCAATGGCAACACCTTTTGCTTGGGCGTTGCGGATATTTATCAGCGAGAAAATCAAATTACCAAATATAGCCCCAAGTACGCCAATAAAAATCACCATGGCTGCCGCCAAAGAAGGAATCCCCCCCAGTGACTCAGTTACTAATAAGGTGATGGGTGTTGTTACAGATAAACTTGCTAGGGATGCGCTTAGCTGAGCAGGGGCAGCAAAAAAATAACATATTAGCGAGGCGACCAAGGTGGCATTGATCACCCCTAAGCTACAACTTATGAGGATTAGCAGTAGGTTCTTTTTTACGTGGATAAATTGCTGATAAAGCGGTAAAGCCAATGCCACAATGGCAGGCTCAAGCAACCAGCTTAAAACTTTACTGTGCTCGGCAAAAGGCTCATAAGGGAGCTTAAATGCCACTAACAACGCTGCAGTTAACACAATTGCCCAGCACACAGGATTACTAAGCGCTTTGGCAGTGGCATGCTGGGTTTTCGCGTTTAAAAACCGCAGTACTAAGAAAAGCGCAATAATGCACGGAACGCAGAGCCACCATAAACTAACTGTCATTTTCGCGGCCCTTAAAATAAGCGATAACAGCGCCTATGAGTAAAACACTGGTCAGTGGCACGACAATAAAAATAGTTAGTAATAAAGGCCAGTTCTGCGAAATTAAACCTAGGTGCTCAATAATGCCAACCCCTGCAGGGATGAAGAACAACGGCATATAATTAAGTAAAGGGCTGGCTGTTGGTTTTAAATGTTGTTCTTTAACGAGGCCCGTTAACAGTAGCACGAGAAGTAACACCATACCGAGTAATGGGGCAGGGAAAGAGCTTTCAAGCAAAGCCGTTAAAAACTTTGCAACGGCTAAGCAGGTAAGAATAATGACACTACTGATAAGGTATTTCATAAGTCAGGATAATTGCGAATAAAGTACAACTACATCATACCCTTGTCAGTTGTACTATGCGACTTTAGCTTACCATGATTTGGCATTATTAAATTGAATATCCTCTGCACCTTTCGCCTTTGCAATCGCCTTTTTAGTATTAGGGTTCATCAGTAAGCGAATTTGACTCCAGGTTTCTTTAGCGAGAATTTTACGCTGCTGTGAACGGTAGCTTTGCTGAGTAATTCGTTTAATTGCTGCCAGAGTATCTGGCGAGCGCGCTAGTAGCGTTTCTAGTACGGCATCGGTTTGTTTATCAACGTCATCAGTGAGCTGTGTAACTAAGCCATATTCTTTAGCGTCTTCAGCAGAGACTGGCCCTGCATGACTTGCTAACCAAAGTGCTTGGTCACGCTTCATTAAACCTGCAAGCACCACGTTAGCCCCCATATCAGGGCATAAGCCCCAACGAGCTTCCATGATCGCTAATTTAGCGTTTTTATCGACGATGCGGTAATCAGCACCAAGTGCGATTTGCATACCGCCACCAAAGCAGTGTCCGGTTACTTTCGCAATCACCGGAATACTTAAGTCTTGCCAACCTAGTACAACTTTTTGCGCTAAGTTTTGGTTTCCTGGTAACCACTTGAATAAAAGCTTGATGATATTGCTTGGCTTTTTCATCACCGCAGCAACATCCAATCCAGAGCAAAAGTGTTCGCCTTCACCAGAAATAACCACCGCACGTAAACTGCGATCACGTTTAATTTTTTTGATTACGTTTGAAAGCTCGACAAACATGGCAAAACTGAGTGCATTTTGTTTCTCGGGACGAGCAAGGCTAACCCATGCGACTTGTTGTTTTATTTCTAGTTTTATCATGGTAACTCCTCTGACCTGTTTGCTAGAGCTTACGAGTTAATTACAACTAAGTAAAGAATTGCTGATGTGTCGCAAGTAATCATTATATTTTCCAAAAATGGGTAACCTTGTCATATATTTAGTTACAAATTGGTGTATATTTTTAAAACAAAGATGCTAGTTCATCGCTAGTTTGATTTTGTGATTAGTTAGATACTTTCGCAAAATCCCATGACACGACTAGACTTAGTTTTAAGTCGCGCAACAAGGAGTAAATATATGCTGATGCGCAAAACAGCTCGCATAACTAAACAATCATCTCGTTCTTTGGCTTTTGCTGCAATTTCTGTAGCATTAACAACTACATTGGTTGGCTGCTCAGATGATAAAGCACAACAACAAGCTACGCCGCCACCGGCCGTATCAGTATTTAATGTCGTCACACAAGAAGTTGGTAATTACCGAGAGTTTGTCGCGCGTACTGAAGCATTCCAAGAGGTTGCTATTAGAGCCCGTGTTGAGGGGGAACTAATTGAACGTCACTTTAATGAAGGTTCATCGGTCGAAAAAGATCAGCTTTTACTGCGTATTGACCCATCAGAGTACCGCTCTACTGTGGCAGAAGTTGAAGCTGACTTAAAAAGTAAAGTTGCCGCAGCAGGCGCCGCTGAACGTGATTTAAAACGCGGCAAAGATGTGGCTGCGCAAGGTTTTATTTCACAATCAGACCTCGATAAACTAACCACTAATTTTGAGCAAACCACCGCAGCTGTTAAAGCCGCAGAAGCTGAACTTGAAAAAGCAAAACTTAATCTAAGTTATACCGAAATTCGTGCGCCGTTTGCAGGGCGTATTGGTAAAGTGAACTATGATGTGGGGAATATTGTTGGGCCATCATCCAATGAGCTTGCGGAGCTGACCGATGTAGACCCAATTTATGTAAGTTTTCAGGTTGAAGAAGCAGACTACATCTCTTATCGCCAAAATCATCAAGCACCGTCAGATAAAGACCCTCGCGATGTGCCAATCGATTTAACTTTACGCTTACCGAATAATTCGACCTTCCCTGATAAAGGCGAACTTGATTTTGCTGATACCAAAATTAACCGCAACACAGGCACGGTTGAGCTAAGAGCCGCTTTTGATAACCCAGATGGCATTGTCATGCCGGGCTTATTTGTCACCTTGATCGTTGAAAGCACCAATAAACAAGACTTGGCACTCATTCCTCAAGTAGCGGTACAAGAAAACCAGCAAGGTAAGTTTGTGCTCGTTGTTGATAACGAAAACAAAGTGGCTATGCGGATTGTTAAACTTGGTCGTCGTATTAATGCAATGTGGGTTGTTGAGTCAGGCTTAGAGGCTGGTGAAAAAGTCATTATTGAAGGTTTACAAAAAGTTCGCCAAGGCGCTGAAGTGAAAGCTGTTGAAAAAAATGTCGATGAAACAACCGGCACTATTTCTAGCAAAGCTAACTCTTAGGAGTGAGATATGATCAGTAAAACTTTTATATCTCGCCCAAAATTTGCCTTGGTAATTTCGATTGTTATTACCATTGCGGGTTTAATTTCAATGGCTTTGCTGCCTGTGAATATGTATCCGCAAATAACCCCTCCGCAGGTACAAATTAGTGCTAGTTACCCAGGTGCAAGTGCGCAAATAGTTGAAGAGTCAGTGATCCGGCCCATAGAAGAGCAGGTTAATGGTGTTGAAGATATGATGTATATCGAATCAACATCGTCGAATAACGGCACGGCCAACATAACTGTGTATTTTAAGGTCGGCACAGATACAGATATTGCCCAAGTTAACGTACAAAACCGTGTGGCACTTGCAGAAGCAGGCTTACCTGAAGAGGTTAAGCGCCAAGGTGTGTCGGTTAAGAAAAAATCGAGCTCGATGCTACTTGGTATCAACTTGTACTCTAACCAAGAAAATATCGACGCTATTTTCTTAAGTAACTATGCAACTAACTATTTAACCGAGCCACTTGGCAGAATAAATGGAGTTGCATCTGCTGAGGTAATGGGTGAACAAACCTATTCAATGCGTTTGTGGTTACGCCCAGATCGAATGGCGTCACTGGGTTTAACTGTGTCAGAAGTTCAAGCTGCGCTGCAAGAGCAAAATACTATCGTAGCAGCAGGTAAACTGGGGGCTGCCCCCTCTGCACCGAGCCAGCAATTTGAATATTCGATTCAGGCAAAAGGGCGTTTAAAAACCCCTGAAGAGTTTGGGCAAACCATCATTCGCTCAAGTAAAGATGGTAACTTCGTGCGCTTAAACGATATTGCCCGTATTGAATTAGGTGCGGCAAGCTACAGCACAACAGCAAAGTTAAACCAGCAAGATACTGCATTCTTAGTTATTTATCAGCTAACAGAAGCGAATGCGACACAAGTGGCTACCGATGTAAAAGCCCGTATGGCAGAGCTTGCTAAGCAGCTACCTGATGGCGTTGAGTACTCAATTCCTTATGACACTACAGAGTTCATCAATCGCTCGATTGACGAAGTGGTTGTCACCCTTGTTCAAGCTGTTGGCTTAGTTATTTTAGTGGTGTTTTTATTCTTACAAAATTGGCGCGCTACGCTCATTCCAACGGTGGCTATTCCGGTATCCTTGGTGGGGACTTTCGCGTTTATGATGATGATGGATTACTCCATCAACTTAATCACCTTGTTCGGTTTAGTGCTAGCAATTGGTATTGTGGTCGATGATGCCATTATCGTTATTGAAAACGTTGAACGAATACTTAAAGAAGAAAAGCTGCCAATTAAAGAAGCGGTTACCAAAGCGATGGAGCAGGTATCGGGGCCGATAGTGGCAACGACCTTGGTTTTGCTTGCGGTGTTTGTGCCAGTAGGCTTTATGCCGGGAATAACCGGGGAGCTTTATAAGCAATTCTCGGTGACGATTTCTTTTGCAGTACTCATTTCATCTTTAAACGCACTGACATTAAGCCCTGCATTGTGTGCTTTATTGTTAAGCGAAAAAGCCATGAAGCCGATTAAATGGTTAGCACCGTTCGAAAACATTATTACTCGCTCAACCAATGGTTACAGTAAAGTTATTAACTTTATCCTCAAACGTACCGCCAGAATGGCATTATTTGCTCTGGTAATCTTTGCTGCCGCAGGGTGGCTAGTAAAAACAGTGCCTACAGGCTTTGTACCAGCAGAAGACCAAGGCTTCCTGTTTGTTGATGTGCAATTACCAGATGCGGCAGCAAGCGGTCGTACCCAAGATGTAATGCATAAGCTGGGCGACATTGTAAAAAATGAACCAGCGGCAACCGATTTTATTGCGGTGTCTGGTTTCTCATTACTTGGCGGTGCGGGTTCTAATAATGCGCTTGGTATTGTGGTACTCAAAGACTGGGAAGAGCGAACTAGCCCTGAACTTGGTTTACGTGCGGTACTAACGCGCTTGATGGGGCAGTTCTGGGCGATGCCTGATGCGCAAATCATGGCCTTTAACCCGCCTGCAATTCCGGGGCTTGGTAACAGTGCTGGCTTTGAGTTTAGGTTACAAGATAGTGAAGGGCGCGAGCCTGCAGAGCTTGCTCAAGTATTAAATGGCTTAATTTATGAAGCGAACCAGCGCCCAGAGCTATCAAATGTTTACAGTACATTTAGAGCCAATGTGCCGCAGTATTTCCTTGAAATTGACCGTAATAAGGCAAAAGCTCAAGGGGTCGCGCTTAGCGATATTTTCTTAACTTTACAGGCGCAACTGGGCTCATTATACATTAATGACTTTAACCAATTCAGTCGTACTTACCGTGTCATCATGCAGGCGGAAAGCCGTTTTCGTCAAAACCCCGCAGACTTACAGCACTACTACGTGCGTAATGATGAAGGAGCAATGGTGCCGCTCACTACATTGGCTAAACTTGAGCCAATTCTTGGCCCTACAAGTTTAACGCACTTTAACTTATACCGAAGTGCAAGCATTAGCGGACAACCTGCGGCGGGTTATGCCAGTGGTGATGCTATTAAAGCAATGCAAGAGTTGGCTGAGCAATTACCAACAGGCTATGTGTACGAGTGGGCTGGGCAGTCTAAACAAGAGATTGAAGCGGGTAACATGGCGCCAATTTTGTTTGGCTTAGCGGTAGTATTTGTGTATCTATTCTTAGTAGCGCAATACGAAAGTTGGACAATTCCGTTTTCGGTCATTGCAGCGGTACCGCTGGCGTTATTTGGTGCCATGCTTGCGCTGTATGTAATTGGTATGGAAAACAACATCTATGCACAGGTTGGTTTAGTGCTACTGATTGGCTTGTCCACCAAAACCGCCATTTTGATTGTTGAGTTTGCTATGGAAGAGCGCGCGGCAGGCAAAAGTATTTTTGAAGCGGCTCTTAACGCGGCAAGATTACGCTTTAGAGCGGTGTTGATGACGGCATTGTCGTTTGTACTTGGCGTATTGCCGTTGGTGTTTGCAAGTGGCGCAGGGGCAGGTAGCCGAATATCGCTCGGTATTACCGTGTTATTCGGGATGTTAGCTGCAACCATTTTTGGTACCTTGCTTGTTCCTCTATTTTATACGCTCGTGCAATCAATGCGCGAAAAAATAAAAGGCACAGCAAGTGCTGAGTAAAATCTGTTATTAATTACAAAAAAGTCAGGGCAACCTGGCTTTTTTTTTGGTAAAACTCAAAAGAGGTTTGTTATCATAACCAGATTCAAAGCGACACACATGTGCAGAGGTTTAAGGAATGGCTGGTCCACGCTTATACAGTGAAGAAGAAGTAACTCATCAGGCTTATGATATCTTTTTAGAATTAGCGCCTGATAATTTAAGCGAGCAAGATATTGCTGATTTTAACGAGCACAGAGAAGAGCTTGGCTTTATTGAAGAAGGTGAGCCTGACGAGCAGTGGCAAGATTTTGTTGCACTCGAAATTGAACCTGAGCTATTTGTGCAAGTCTTAGTAGGACTTGAGTTCGACAATCAAGATATCTTGTTTGCGAAAATTTTAATTAGCCGAGACAAAGATGCACCGTTTTGCCACATTCTTTGGAAAGATAGCGAATAACTCTCCAGCCGATGTTTGACTCTACTTTTAGTTGTTTTAATTCAATAAAACGAATTATTTTGCCCGCCCTGCTAGTTTGCAGTTGGCAGGCTTTTGCTGTTGATCCGTTTGAAGACTTCCATGAGTACGGCCAATTATCAGAAGAAGAAATCCATAAAATTCATAAAGGCGAGTTGCTGTACGGAGATATGGAGTTTGGTTTTATGGTAAGCCGTGGCAATACCAACTCAACCAGCTTCAAACTTAAAGGTAACCTATACCAAGATTTCGAAAAGTGGCGTAACCAATTTAAGCTCGATACTTTATACAAACGTGACCGTAATGAAGAAACTGGTGATGAAGAAGTCTCTGCTGACCGTATTTTTGTATCGGGCCAAGGTAACTATAAGCTAAATGTGAAAAATGAGTCATTTTTCATATATGGTGACTATGAGCGAGATAAGTTTAGTGGTCTTGAGTTTAAGAGCACCATAGCGACTGGTTACGGTAACCGCATTTACCAAGGCAGCAAGAATAAAGTCGATATCGATGTGGGCCCTGGTTTATACCGCTCGGTGGCTGATCAAGAGACTGCAACAGAAGAAGATGAAACAAAAACAGGTTATCTGCTTCGTTTAGCGCTGCAGTGGGAGCGTACGGTCTCTGCTCGTACTCGCTTTAATCAAGATGTCAGTTATGAACAATCATTGTCAGGGTTAAACTCGCGTTTAAAGTCAGAAACATCCCTGATCAGCAAAATTATGGGTGATGTATCACTCAAATTTACTTACATGTATCGCTATAACTCAAAACCAGAGGAAGATAAGCTCAAGTACGATTCTGAGCTGAGTGCAACCTTTGTTTATAGCTTTTAAGAGAATACTTCAGAATGTATCAACATAAACAGTACGCTATTTTTATTTTTGTTATCTTAGGCTGGATTGGCGCCTTCATTGCCTTAGCTTGGAACTTAATTGGTGCAGATATTCCTCTTATGGTGTTTAGCGCTATCTTAGTGCTGGTGGCCTTTTTGTTTCATGGCTTAACGATTAAGGTGAGCGATAAAACAGTAAGCTGGGCATTCGGTCCGGGTGTATTTGGTAAAACAGTGACTTTTGATGAGATTGAATCAGTTCGAGCGGTAAGTAATTCATTTCGCCATGGTATTGGTCTGCGTATCACGCATGATGGCTGGGTTTACAGTGTATCTGGATTTAGTGCTGTTGAATTGGCAATGAAAGACGGTACGCACTATCGCTTAGGGACAAATGACCAAGAAGGCTTACTTGCTGCGCTTAGAGAACATATTGCAGAACCTGTGACAGACGCTTCTGTGGATACAGAAGAAGTAGTCGAATAAGAACACAGCAGATATAAGAAAAGCGCCAATGGCGCTTTTTTTTATAGTAATGGTTTAGTGGCTGTGACCACAACCACCTTCACCGTGCACATGACCATGTGCTAATTCTTCTTCAGTTGCATCGCGTACTTCAAGTACTTCAACATCAAAATGAAGGGTAATACCTGAAAGAGGGTGGTTACCATCTACAATAACGTCTTCGTCTTGAATTTCAATGATCATTACTGATTGGTCGCCAGCGTCTGTCGTAGCGCGGAACTGCATACCAACTTCAATTTCCATACCTTCAAACATTGATTTTGGCACTGCTTGCATTAGGTCATCGTGACGCTCACCATAGCCTTGCTCTGGCTCAACTGTTACGCTGAATGTGTCGCCCGCTTCTTTACCTAATAGCGCATTTTCGAGGCCTGGAATTAAGAAACCCGTGCCAACGATAAACACTAGTGGCTCGCCATCGAAAGAGTTGTCGATGGTGTTTTTGTTATTATCCAATACTGAATAATGCATTTTTACCACTTTGTTTGCTGCTACGATCATAGTCATTCCTATTTATTCATCTTCGAGAGAGTAAGGCAGAGCTTGAATAGATAACTCTACCTGAGGGAGGTGTTTTGCTCGCAAAATTTGGCCTGCTTCATTGTCGTTAGGAAGCACAACCAGACCCATTAAGGTTTGTGTTTGTTGATTAAAACTTTGGCTAATAAGCTTGCCAGCACGGCGCCAGTTTTCGCCCATTTGTGTTTCGAGTTCAAGCTCGTCAAGTAAGCCTTCAGCTTTGCCCGAAACTATATACATAGCACGTTTATTTTTGCCTAGGTATTTCATACGAGCGACGGTTTCTTGCCCTGTGTAGCAGCCTTTTCTGAAACTGATACCACCAAGCGCTTGCAAGTTAACCATTTGCGGTACGTATTCGCCAATAGCGTCGCTGTTTAATGACGGCTCGCCTGCGGCAATAGCTGCCTGTTGCCATAACGCGTCATCATCAAGAGCTGTGACGTTATCAGGTAAGCTAAATTCTTCGTTGACCATAAGCAATACACGGTTATCTGCAAGCTTTAACGCTTTACCGCCAGCAAAGTCGACTGCGCTGTGCTCGTCGTCAAAATTAATTGCTAAGGTTTCTAGAGTCGCTGTTAGGTCATCACCTAGTAAGCCAATTAGCGGTTTTTCAGATTGCTGAATTTCTACTTGCGAAAATACCGCATATTTTTTTAACTCGACTAGCGATTGCTCTACCTCAGGTTTTGAGCCCGCAAGGTAATAGCTATCAAGGTGTGAAAACAACCTAAACACACCCCAAAGCTTGCCTTTTGCATTACAGTGGCCAGCCCAAAGGAAGTTATCATCAGTTAATTTGTTGATATCTTGCGTAATTTGTCCGTGAAGGTAAGACAACTTATCTTTGCCAGTTAGGCTGATAAGTGAATAAGATAAAGGACATGCGTAAACAGTCGACATAAAAACCTTCTTTACGATATGAATGAGCGCTAATGATAACTTAGTTAGGGTAGCAATTTAAATAGCTGTTTATTCGATAGCAATTTGGTAAACTGCAGACAAATAAGTACGAGGTTTAAAATGACTGAAATTCACAGTAAAGAACGTATTCGTTGGGCATGCCGTCGCGGTATGTTAGAACTAGATGTTTTATTTATGCCATTCGTTGAAGAAGCGTTTGACTCACTATCAAAAGAACAGCAAGCCGTTTTTCAACGCTTACTTGAGTGCGATGATCCTGATTTATTCGCCTGGTTCATGGGTCATGAAGAGTGTAAAGACCCAGAGCTTAACGGTATGGTCGCGTTAATTTTAGACCGAGTTCGTGTATAGATTTACCGTTACAAATAACACCCCAGACCACAAACCCTTTGTGGTCTTTTTTTGCTTAACAGCCATCATATTATGCTTTGTTTACCAGCATGTTTTCGCTCAACTTTTGGCTTGTTTAGCGTGCTTTTTCTTAGCCATTCTTAGTTTTAAAAAAGTCCAGCAAGCACAGCCTGAAAAGGGTTTTATAATTTTAGAGCAAGCAGAGCTCAGGTTTGTTAACGACAAACTTAAAATTCAAGGCCAGATAACAGCTAAAAGTTATGTGTTTGCTAATTTTGTAGTGCTGAGGTTGGCTGGGTTTTATCAATCACACTGGCTGATTATAAGCTCAGCCAGTGTTGATAAAGAAAGTTTCTCGCGTTTAAAGCGTGCGATTATTGCAGTGCAGCAACCGACTTAGGGGTTAAAATTGTTGGTGTTGGATTTTCGTTTTGCTCTGGGTAATCAATCGTGTAATGAAGACCACGACTTTCTTTACGCTCAAGGGCGCTGCGAATAATAAGCTCTGCAACCTGTACTAGGTTTCGAAGTTCTAATAAGTTATTTGTAACTCTAAAGTTGGCGTAATAGTCGTGAATCTCTTGCTGCAGTAATTCAACGCGGTGAAGCGCACGTTCTAAACGTTTTGTTGAGCGTACAATACCCACGTAATCCCACATAAATAACCTTAGTTCATGCCAGTTGTGGGTAATAACGATTTCTTCGTCTGAGTTAGTTACGCGACTTTCATCCCAAAGTGGTAAGGCTTCAAGGGCAGGGCTTGCATCGATTTTGCTCAGAATATCTTTCGCGGCAGCATGGGCAAACACGATACATTCAAGTAACGAATTACTCGCCATACGATTAGCACCATGTAAACCTGTGTAAGCTACTTCGCCAACCGCGTATAAGTTATCTAAATCTGTACGGCCATTAAAGTCGGTCATAACACCGCCACAGGTATAGTGTGCAGCAGGCACCACAGGAATGGCTTCTTTGGTAATGTCGAGGCCAACACTTAAGCATTTTGCGTAGATAGTTGGGAAGTGTTCAATGATAAAGTCTTTGTCTTTGTGACTAATATCAAGGTACACACAGTTCGCACCAAGGCGTTTCATTTCAAAATCGATAGCACGAGCAACAATATCGCGAGGGGCAAGCTCTTCGCGCTCATCAAAGTCTTTCATAAAGCGAGTGCCATCAGGGCGTTTTAAATACGCACCTTCACCGCGCATTGCTTCGGTGATCAAAAAGTTTTGCAGCTCTGGGTGGTACAAACTTGTTGGATGGAATTGGTTAAACTCCATATTGGCAACACGGCACCCTGCACGCCATGCCATTGCTATACCATCACCACTCGATACATCAGGGTTAGAAGTATATAAGTACACTTTACTTGCGCCGCCTGTTGCCAGTGATACGAATTTAGCTGCAATGGTTTCAACTTTTTTATCAACACAATTCCAGACGTATAAGCCGTGAACATGCTTGCCTTTTTTGGCTAAGCTTTTATCTGTAATTAAATCAATGGCATTGTAGTTTTCTAACAGAGTGATGTTAGGGTGTGCTTGTACTTGGCTAATTAAGGTTGTTTGCACTGCTCGGCCAGTTGCATCGGCAGCATGTAAAATACGACGATGACTATGACCACCTTCGCGAGTTAAATGAAAACGCTCTTTACCTTTTGAATCGAATTCCATATCAAAAGGTACGCCTTGCTCAATAAGCCACTTTAAACATTTTTTAGCATTGCTTGCTGTGTAGTGAACCGCATCACGGTCACATAATCCGCCGCCTGCATCGAGTGTATCTTCAACATGAGATTCAATACTGTCATTCTTTTTATCAAATACTGCTGCAATACCACCTTGAGCATATAAGGTAGAACCTTCAGTTAATGCGCCTTTACTAAGTACCGTCACCTTACAGTAATTAGCAAGCGATAAAGCAAGAGAAAGGCCAGCGGCGCCGCTGCCAATGATAGCGACATCAGTAATGTGATGTTTATTTTGGTTCATGTCTGTGGTCTTTGCGGTTACAATGCTCGGCTAGTAGTGCCAAAAGTTTGAGCAAATAAATTTTTATGTGGTATACGTATATGTACCATATTTGCTTTAACACTATTAGTCATTTTAATACGTTATACCAATCTTATTAGTTTTATCGTCACATAAACAGTTTATTGTTAGCTGTTTTTAATTGTGAATTCAATTTAGATAACCGTTGATTTTTAAGCAGTTATTGAGGTTGTCGTGTAATAAGATTGGTATGACTCAATTTATTTGCGTGCTATTTTATAAAAAAATCATTTTAAACTGAACTTTTATATTCATGGTGCAGTCAGAGTTTGTGTAAACAATGGCGAGTATATGAATAGCAAGCAAGAATCAAACAGAGGAGTACCGGCTCGAATGAGCGAGCAGGATTTGGATTTAGCGCTAGTTAAAAGGGTCCAGCAAGGAGATAAAAACGCCTTCAACCTATTAGTTAGAAAATATCAGAATAAAATTGCAGGTTTGATTTCACGTTATGTATCGAACCAAGGTGATGTTGCTGATGTCGCACAAGAAGCTTTTATTAAAGCTTACCGTGCTTTACCTAACTTTAGAGGTGATAGCGCCTTTTATACTTGGTTGTACCGTATCGCCGTAAATTGTGCTAAAAATTACTTAGTTGCGCAGGGCCGTAAGCCCCCAGCTAACGATGTTGATGCCGAAGAAGCAGAATTTTATGACAGTGCAGATGCAATGCGTTCAAACGCATCGCCAGAAAACCTGTTATTAAGTGACGAAGTACGTGCTGTAATTTTTAATACGATTGATAGTTTGCCTGAAGATCTTAAAACCGCGATTACCCTTCGTGAAATTGAAGGTATGAGCTATGAAGAAATAGCCGTGGTTATGGATTGCCCTGTGGGAACGGTGCGTTCACGTATTTTCCGTGCCCGTGAGGCGATTGATAATAAATTGAATCCATTAATAGGTGAGTCTTAGTATGACAAAAGCAGACGTTAACAAGTTGGATAATGAGCAGTTGTCCGCGTTACTTGACGGCGAGCAGCAGTTAACTGATCAAGCGATCACAAACGACGATGTATCTACATTTGGTCGTTACGCAATGATTGGTGATGTAATGCGTGCTGAGGCAAATAATAACGCTTTTAATTTTGACATTGCAGATGCAGTGGCAGAATCACTTGAGCAAGAACCTGTTTACGCAGATTTCGCGAATAAAACAACGGCACCAAAAAGCGAAGAAATCGTGGCGGCAACAGGCACAGATAACGTGGTAGCATTTAATTGGCGTCGTCCATTTGCCCAAGTGGCTATTGCTGCTAGTGTTGCTATGTTTGCGATTGTGGGCGTACAAACATTGCCACAAAACACCGAGTCACCGCAAAGTGACATTCCAACATTACAAACAGTACCGTTAACGGGTATGGCTTCTCCTGTAAGTTACTCATCTGAGCAGCCTGCATTAGAAAATGCAGAGCAAGGTTTACGTGAGTTACAACAGCAGCGTATTGGCGCATTAGTTCTTGAGCACCAACGTCAAGCACGTGTTGCATATTCGCTAGAAAAATCGCAAACTGCAGAAAATGCAGACGAGGAAAAAAACTAATTAAATGAAAGTTTTTACTTTTATTTTGTCGCTGGTATTAACGGCTCCTGCCATTGCCAGCGACGAAAATCCCGCCAAGACTTTATTAAATGATATGGCTACGGCCGTTCATACTCGCAACTTTGACGCATCATTTGTGGTTGTAAAAGGCCAAGCTATGGAACCCTATCGCTGGTTACATGCAAAACAAGGTGATATTGAACTTGAGCATCTAAGTTTACTCAACGGCGCTGGCCTAGAAATGGTGCGCGTTGACGATCAAGTTACCTATTTTGAGCCTCATTCAGAGCCTTATTCAGTTAAAACAGACTCTATCGCTGGGCCAATTCCTGAAGTACTTTTTAAAGATATTAACCGACTAAGCGCTCATTATGATTTTGTGCTTGGCGGAAAAGGCCGTATTGCAGGGCGCTCAGCACAGTTAGTGCGTATTGAATCAAAAGATGAATACAAATATAACTATTGGATTTGGTTAGATACTGAGTCATCGTTGTTACTTAAATCTGCCTATGTGAATCACAAAGGTGAGATGCTTGAGCAGTTACAGTTAACTCATATCAGCGTAACAGAACAGCCAGCGCCTATGTTAGTTGAAATGCAAAATCGTGACTTTCCTGCGGTGTTGGCGACTAACGATTTAGCCAATAATGAAGACAGCGCAGCGAATGATTGGAAAATTGGTTGGTTGCCAGATGGCTTTAAATTATTAAAGTCAGATCGTCATAAACTTGACTTAAACAATGAACTTGCTGACTATTATTTATATTCAGATGGGTTTGTTGAAGTGTCTGTTTTTATTCAAAGACCTTTACCGGGTAAGCGCGCAAGCGGTGCTTTAACGTCAGGCGCAACGACTGTGTATGTACACAATGGTGGTAGCTTTGATGTATCGGTTGTTGGTAATATCCCTGCTATGACAGCCAAAGCTATAGCTGAGTCGGTAGCGCGACCTCTTTAAATCATGATTGAACAAACACTCACTGTCGTGTCGGTAAAAGGCACGACAGCGAATTTAGAAGCAGAGCAAAAGCAAGCCTGTGCCGGCTGTAATGGTCGTTGTGGTTCGCAAGTTTTTGCAAAGCTGTTTGGAACAGCTAAAAAAACCTTTCCTTATACCTTCGAAAAAGAGCTCCAAGTAGGGCAAAAAGTAACATTAGCACTCGATGATAGTCACTTAGTTAAACACGCTATGGCTGTTTACATGCTACCCCTTTTGTTTAGCTTAGGGTTTGCTTTGATCGCATTTTCGGCTTTTTCGCTTACAGAAGGCTGGCAAATTTTAGCCGCCGTGATTGGTGGCATAACGGGCTATGCGATAGCAAAATCAAGGGTTAAGAGCCTTAAGCATGATATTAAAGTAATAAAAATTCACCCAATTACTATTCCTTTCACTCAAATAGATGGTGATTAAAGCCAATTAAATGTAAAATTGTCGCTTTATACACTTAGTCCATTTTATATAGAAGTTTAGAATCCAGTTTATGAAGCATATCCGTAATTTTTCGATCATCGCCCATATTGACCATGGTAAATCGACTCTCTCTGACCGTCTTATCCAAGTTTGTGGTGGTTTAACAGACCGTGAAATGCAGCAGCAGGTGTTAGACTCAATGGACATTGAGCGTGAGCGTGGTATCACCATCAAAGCGCAAAGTGTAACGCTAAATTATAAAGCTAAAGACGGCGAAACATATCAGTTAAACTTTATCGACACGCCAGGACACGTTGACTTCACATACGAAGTATCACGTTCACTTGCAGCCTGTGAAGGTGCACTTTTAGTTGTTGATGCGGGTCAAGGTGTTGAAGCTCAAACTTTAGCTAACTGCTACACAGCAATCGAAATGGACTTAGAAGTTATTCCAGTTCTAAATAAAATCGACTTACCACAAGCCGATCCACTTCGTGTAGCAGAAGAAATTGAAGACATCATTGGTATCGATGCCCTTGATGCTGTGCAATGTAGTGCTAAAACCGGTATTGGTATTGAAGAAGTACTCGAAATCATTGTTAAAGATATTCCGCCACCAGAAGGTGACAAAGATGAGCCACTACAGGCGCTTATCATTGACTCATGGTTTGACCCATACCAAGGCGTTGTATCATTAGTACGTATTAAGCACGGTGAATTGCGCGCGGGCGATAAAATTAAGATCATGTCGAATGATCAAGTTCACATCGCAGATAAAGTAGGTATTTTCACGCCAAAACAAACCAACACGGGTATCTTAAAAACCGGTGAAGTAGGCTTTGTTATTGCGGGTATTAAAGAAATCCATGGTGCACCTGTAGGTGATACCATCACTTTACAACGTAATTCTGCTCCAGAGCGTTTACCAGGCTTCCAACGCATTAAACCGCAGGTTTATGCTGGTATGTTCCCAATTTCATCAGATGACTATGAATCATTCCGTGATGCGCTTGATAAATTAAGCTTGAACGATGCGTCGTTATTCTTCGAGCCAGAAAACTCAACAGCACTAGGTTTTGGTTTCCGTTGTGGCTTCTTAGGTATGCTACACATGGAAATCATTCAAGAGCGTCTTGAGCGTGAATACGACATTGACCTTATTACTACTGCGCCAACAGTAATCTACGAAGTAGAGACTAAAGACGGAACTAAACAGATAGATAACCCGTCTGACTTACCGCCGGTGAATAATATTCTTGAAATCCGTGAGCCAATTGTTGAAGCTAACATATTAGTTCCGCAAGAGTTTTTAGGTAACGTAATTACGCTTTGTGTTGAAAAGCGTGGTATGCAAACTAAAATGAGCTACCATGGTAAGCAAGTTGCGGTGACGTACGAATTACCGATGGCTGAAGTAGTCATGGACTTCTTTGATAAGTTAAAATCAACAAGCCGTGGTTTTGCATCGCTTGATTATAACTTTAAGCATTTCCAAGCTTCAGACATGGTACGTGTTGACGTATTAATTAATGGTGAGCGTGTTGATGCGTTAGCGATTATTGTACACCGCGATATTGCACAATCACGTGGTCGTCAGTTAGCCGAAGCACTGAAAGACTTAATTCCACGTCAGCAGTTTGATATTGCGATTCAAGCAGCGATTGGTCAGCATGTTATTGCCCGTACAACAGTTAAGCAATTACGTAAAAACGTAATCGCGAAATGTTACGGTGGTGACGTGAGCCGTAAGAAGAAACTACTACAAAAACAAAAAGAAGGTAAAAAGCGAATGAAGCAACTAGGTAACGTTGAAGTACCTCAAGATGCATTCTTAGCTATCCTTAAAGTTGGTAAATAATTAGAAGTAAATAAAGGAATTAATGCATGGCGGGTTACTTTTCTATTTTCTTAGTGTTGTTAACGCTAGGCTCAGGATTAATTTGGTTAATTGACCACTTTATGTTTGCGCCAAAGCGTCAGCAACGCATTGCCCTTGCTCAAAACGCAGCAGGTGGCGAATTAGACGAAGAAACCGCTGCATTAATTGCGCCTGAGCCAAGTATCACTGAAACGGCAAAGTCAATTTTTCCGATGATTGCAGCGATCACTATTTTTCGCTCTTTCATTTTTGAACCGTTTCAAATTCCATCTGGTTCAATGATGCCAACCCTATTAGTGGGCGACTTCATTTTAGTGCAGAAGTACTCATATGGCGTTAAAGATCCTATTTGGCGTAGCCAGTTAGTTGATGTTGATGAACCTGAACGTGGTGATATTGTGGTATTTAAATACCCATTAGACGAGCGCGTAGATTACATTAAACGTACGATTGGTTTACCGGGCGATAAAATTGTATATCGCAATAAGCACCTTTATATTCAGCCAAAATGTGCCGAAGGTGTAACGCAGCAAGGTGATTTGCTGTGTAATGAATACAACAAAATTGATATGGAAATCCTCAATAGTGACGAGTTCAAGCAGGGTTCGATGAATTTAGTGCGCTTAGAAGAAAACCTAAGCACATTGAATCATAATATTTTAATTAACCCGCAAGCTCCTGAAATGAAAGGCCGTTATTATCAACAACCAGGTACACGCTCAGACGAGTGGGTTGTTCCTGCCGATCATTATTTCATGATGGGTGATAACCGTGATAATAGCCAAGACAGTCGCTTTTGGGGCTTTGTACCTAAAGAAAACTTGGTAGGTAAAGCCGTCTTTATATGGATGAGTTTTGAATTTGAGAATGGCCCAGATGACTTTTTACCAGGCTGGGTTCCAACTGGTGTTCGTTTTGAACGCCTAGGTAATATTCAGTAACGATGAAAAAAAACGTAACAGAGTTATACAACAAAATAGGTTATACATTTACTGATCAAGCTTTGCTTGAGCAGGCAATGACGCACCGCAGTCATAAAGGCCAACATAACGAGCGCTTAGAGTTTTTAGGTGATTCGATTTTGAGCTTTGTGATTGCGAATGCACTTTACACTAAATTTCCAAAAGCACGTGAAGGTGATTTAAGCCGCATGCGTTCGACCCTAGTTCGTGGTCAAACGTTGGCTGAGTTTGGCCTAGAGTTTGGCTTAGGCGATTACTTACGCTTAGGTCCAGGCGAGCTTAAAAGCGGTGGTTTTCGCCGTGAATCAACCCTTGCTGATGCCGTTGAGGCGATCATTGGTGCGGTGTTCTTAGACTCAAACATTGAACAATGTGGTGAGTTAATTTTAAGCTGGTACGAGTCGCGTCTTGATGCAATTTCGCCGGGCTTAAATCAAAAAGATCCAAAAACATTACTTCAAGAATACTTACAAGCGCGCAAATTATCGTTACCTGGCTACACTGTAATTGATACAAAAGGCCAAGCGCACAATCAAACATTCACGGTTGAATGTATTGTTGAAGGGATGGATAGCATTATCTCAGTAGGTAGCTCACGTCGTAAAGCTGAGCAAAAAGCCGCTGAAAAAGCCTTAAAGATACTTAAAAATGAATCTTGATGATTTAATTAGCAAAGAACCTGCAGAGCTAGACACGCACTGCGGTATGGTTGCCATTGTTGGCCGCCCAAATGTAGGTAAATCAACCTTACTTAACTATATTGTTGAGCAAAAGGTGTCTATTACTTCTCGTAAGCCACAAACCACACGCCACCGTATTATGGGTATTCATACCGAAGGTAAATACCAAGCTGTTTATGTGGATACACCAGGCTTACACGTCGAAGAAAAACGTGCTATTAACCGTTTAATGAACCGTGCCGCATCAAGCTCAATTGGCGATGTGGAACTGATCATCTTTGTGGTTGAAGGCACACACTGGAACGAAGACGATGAGATGGTACTAAATAAAGTACGTCAGAGCGGTCGTCCAGTATTATTAGTTATGAATAAAATTGACCAAGTTAAAGACCGTGATTTAGTGCTTCCGCACATGCAGTTTTTAGGTGGTAAATTTGATTTTGTGGCTATTATGCCGGTCTCAGCAAAGCAGGGTAAAAATATTGATTTAATCAAAGATGAAGTGAAAAAGCGTTTACCGCTTTGTGAGTTTTACTTCCCTGAAGATTACGTAACAGACCGTTCAATGCGCTTTATGGCGGCTGAAGTGATCCGTGAAAAGCTGATGCGCTTTATGGGTGATGAGCTACCATATTCAGTCACCGTCGAGATCGAGCAGTTTAAATGGCAAGAAAACGGTGTTTGGCAAATTAATGGTTTGATCCTCGTTGAGCGTGAAACGCAAAAGCGTATGGTGATCGGCAATAAAGGCGAAAAGCTCAAAGTGATTGGCCGTGAAGCTCGTAAAGACCTTGAAGACATGCTTGATAACAAAGTGTTTTTAGAACTTTGGGTAAAAGTGAAGTCTGGCTGGGCTGACGATGAGCGTGCGCTACGTAGCCTTGGCTATGGTGAAGACTAAGTAAAGTCTTACACGCCATGGATAGCGAATTCTACACAGCATACTTGCTGCACCGACGTCCATTTAGCGACTCGCAAGTCATGCTCGATATGCTGGTAGAAGGCGTAGGTCAGCTGAGAATGCTGGCCCGTGTTAGTGGTCGCCAGGCCACTAAACATAAAGCACAATTACAACCTTTCCAATCTCTGCTCGTACAATATAGCGGCAAGTCTGATTTAAAATACATTAATCGTTTTGAACCCCATGGCCGGCAAACTATGTTGCAGGGTACCGAGCTTTATTGCGGCTTCTATATGAACGAATTAACCAATCGTATCGTACCTATCAATGAGCCGATGGAAAGTGTATATCATCTTTATAAACAGCATCTAGACGAGTTATCATGCACTAAAAACCTACAAGCTGTGCTGCGCTCTTACGAGTTTCAACTGTTAGAGATGCTGGGTTATGGTGTTGATTTTAGTGTTGATGCCGAAGGTGATGAAATTAACGATGCAGCAAATTACCAGTACTTTGCTGAATACGGTTTTTTACTGCATGACGACCCCCATAGTGGCTTTTCAGGAAAGCAATTAAATGCCATAGCAGCTCATGACTTTAGCGCCCCTGATGTGTTATATATGGCAAAGCAATTAAGTCGATACCTACTCAAGCCTTTACTTGGTAAAAAGCCATTAAAAAGCCGTGAGTTATTTATTAAGTAGGCTGATGTTCAGCCTTGAATCGTTGTTTTAAACAGGTAAAAAAATGAAAGATATTCTTCTTGGTGTAAACGTTGATCACATTGCCACTTTACGCCAAGCGCGTGGCACGAGTTACCCAGATCCTGCGCATGCTGCAGCTGTTGCAGAGCATGCTGGTGCAGATGGTATCACCATTCATTTGCGTGAAGACCGTCGTCATATTCAAGACCGCGACGTATATGTGATGGCAAAAACGATTCAAACACGTATGAATCTTGAAATTGCAGTCACCGATGAAATGATCGACATCGCCCTTGAAGTGAAACCTGCTTATGTTTGTTTAGTGCCTGAAAAGCGTGAAGAGCTCACCACTGAGGGTGGCCTGGATGTTGTGGGTAATTTTGAAAAAGTAAAAGCAGCAACAGAAAAGTTAACTGCAGCAGGAATTAAGGTCTCGTTATTCATTGATGCTGACAACGCACAACTTGACGCTGCAAAAGCGTGTAATGCTCCATACGTTGAAATTCACACCGGTGCTTATGCTGATGCTGAAAATGACGAAGAGCTTCACACTGAGCTTGAGCGTATTCGTAGCGGCGTACAATATGCTGATAGCTTAGGTTTAATCGTTAATGCCGGCCATGGTCTTCATTATCACAATGTAAAACCTATTGCGGCAATGCCAGAAATTTATGAGTTAAACATTGGTCATGCGATTATTGCCCGTGCAGCGATTGATGGTTTAGAAAAAGCAGTCAGCGATATGAAACGTTTAATGATTGAAGCAAGACTTTGAACTGCCGCTCTTTTATAGACGCTGGTAAGTTTGAATACTGAGCGCGGTGGATATGATATCCACCGCGTTTTTATTTACTCATTTATTTACTCAGATAAACAATAAATTGTGCAAGCAATGAAGATAGCCAAGGCGAAAGGCAGAGTAGGGCCACTAAATATTGATGTTTTTTCTTAAAGCTTTTTAAAACATCATCATCTATTGCCGACAATTCACCTTTCTTGATTGAATGAAAAACCATTGAGTTAGGTTTTGCCTTCATTAAACGGGCTTGGCTTTCGTATGTTTGCCACTGCTCTGTGTAATTGGTTTTTACGTAATTATTAGCTTCAATACTTAGTTTTTTATAGCGGAGGAAAAACCAAGTGAGTGAAATAGCACTAAAGATGATAAGTAAGATAAAATACAAAGCAAGCTCCCTTTAATACTTCACTACGCGTGTACCCGTGGAATAAATAATATCTGAACTAGGGCATGAATAGTTAGGTTTTAGCTTTTTGCAAGATTGCTCAGGTGTGTCAAAACAAAAATCAAAGCGAGTTTGGGTTTTCACCGCTTTATCAGTAATATTTTTCGCCAGTTCATTCCAGTGCCAATTAGTGATTACATCTTTTGCTGCAGCGGCAAATACAGGGTTAGTTGAGGCAACTACCTGAATATCTCTAATCTCATTTTGTGGCGTAATGACATACTCAATAGTTGCGCAACCTTCTTTTGCTTGGATAACTGCTTTTTTGGGGTATCTGGCAGGAAAGCGTTCAAGCTGTTGCCATTTTGCTGACTCCATTTCATTATAGCTAACAGCTAAATCTGCATACTCTAATTTTACGGGTTTCTCTTCGGTTGATGTGCAACCAAATACAAACAAACTACCAGCTAGCAATAAATAGTTTTTCATTAATATATTCCTTTATACAATTTATTGAGTGTTCTCTTATCGTTGTTGCTCAACCATTCCCGCATCACTTAACAAGTTATTCAGCTCATCAATCAGCTCAAATAATTCAGGCTCAATGTAATTTAAATCGCAATCGCCTTTTAAAGCGGTTTCGAGTGTTTCTGCAAGTGATTTTAGTTTTGGTACGCCGGTGTAACAACATGCGCCATGGAACTTGTGGACTATACTAAGTACATGTTCACAATCTTCTTTTTCTATAGCTTCATTGAGTAGGCGCAAGGTTTCAGGCACGCTGAGTAACAACATATTGAGCATTTCAAGTGCTAGTTCTTCTTTTCCGCCTGCGCGTTGTAGTGCCAATTGCCAATCGAGGCGGGCACTTTCAAATGGAGGTTCAGAGTCAACTGCGGCAGTTTTGCTACGTTCACGATTAATCGGCGCTTGCGGGCTATGATCGCTAATTATTTGTTTTAGCATGTCTTCATCAATAGGCTTAGTTAAATAGCCTTTAAAGCCATCTTTAAGTAGTTGCTCTTTTTCACCTGCGAGGGCGTGAGCAGTAACCGCAATGATGGGGGTATCTTCATTGAGAGATGACTCGCGGATAAGTTTACATGCAGTGATACCATCCATAATTGGCATTTGGATATCCATGAAGATCAAGTCATATTTATGGCTTTTACTTAAGCTGTAAGCCTGTGAGCCGTTGTGTGCGGTATCAATTAGCTCAATTTGTTCTTCAAGCAAGGTACAAATCAGTTTTAGGTTGGCATCGTTATCGTCAACAACCAGTACTTTTAGTGGTAATAATTTTTCATCACCTTGCTCAATGTTATGCACAGGGTGGTCAAGTCGGTAAGGCGCTGCAAGTACCTCGCACAATTTACGGTGGTTAAGCGGTTTACTTAAGCAAGCATCTGCTCCGCTACCGACAAAGGCTTCACGCATATTATGCGAAACCGTATTAAGCATTATGTATAAATAATCAGTGACAGGGCGCACTGCTTTTACATAACTCTTAAGTTGCTGCATATCGTCAATAGTGGCGGTATGGCCAATAATACAAATATCGTAGCTGAAGTCTTTGTTGATCTCATTTAAGAAGCTTTCTTCATCCATGCAGGCGGTAACACGAGTTTGCCATTCATGAAGTAGCGATAACGTTGCTTGGTGGGTATGCTCATGAGGCTCAAGATACAAAATACGCTTATTGATCAGTGATTGGGTCGGTAAGTCACTGGTAATTGAGTTACTTGGCGTTCTGAATACGGCATTAAACGTAAAGCAGGTACCATTACCAGGAGCTGAGTTTAGAGTAATGCGGCCATTCATCGCTTCAACAATATGTTTGGTGATGATTAAACCAAGACCTGTGCCACCAAATTTGCGGGTGATACTAGAGTCTGCTTGGCCAAATGGTGTAAATAACGCATCTTGTTTATCCATTGGGATACCTACACCGGTGTCGGTGACAGACACCAAAATCGAGGCGCGTTCTTCATCTAATAACCGGTAGCCAACATCAACCTTGATTGAGCCTTTTTCAGTAAATTTAATGGCATTACTTAATAGGTTTATCAAAATTTGTTTAAAGCGGGTCGGGTCGCCAGTTAGGTTGTCTGGCACTTGCGGATGGATAAATATTGAAAGCTCAAGTTGCTTTTCGTGAGCACTTGGTGCCAACAAGGTCATAACTTCATTAATATTGTCACGGAGCTGGAATTGCATTGACTCAAGTTCCATGGCTCCGGCTTCTAATTTCGAAAAGTCTAAAATATCGCTAATGATTGTTAATAGGCTATTTGCCGACAGTTCAATGGTATCAAGGTAATCTTTTTGGTGCTTATTGAGCGGGGTTTTATAAAGCTGGCGCGTAAAACCAATTACACCATTTAAGGGAGTACGTAATTCGTGACTCATTTTAGCTAAGAAGTCTGATTTTACTCGGTTCGCGTCTTGCGCGTCTTTTTTAGCAATACTTAACTGAATATTTTGGGTTTCGTATTGTTCGAGTGTTTCGCGGTAATCAGAGGTTGCTTGGTCAATGTGCTTTTGCATCTCATCACGTTGCACAACCATGGTTTCTGAAATAGTATTTAAACCTGTACGTAATAGCTCAAACTCGCCAAACATTTTTTGATCAAGCCCAGTGTCTACTTTACCTTCAATTAGTTTGTCGGTAGCTAGTACTAACTTATTAAGAGGCTGAATGAACATGCGAGTTAATCTAAACGCTAATACGGTGGCAAGTATGAGCGCGAGTAAAATCACCACGCCACTGACTAATAATGCCCGTTGCTGGCCAATAATAGCTTGTTGTTTGTTTAGCATGATCACCACAGTGCCTAACGATGCTTGGTAGCTGTGATGATTCCAAATCATATCTTGGCGGCTATGATTAATTATGGCAGTAGAAAATGTTAAATAGTGCTCAGAATTTTGTACTTGAATGCCATCCATGCTGTTTGCATTGCTGCTAACAATTTCTTTGAATTCACTTTGGTATTTACTAAAAATCACTAACTCATTGTTTTCATCAAAAATAGCAATTGATTGGATAGCAGGGGAGTGTTTGTTATGTGTATGACTAACTAAGCGAGTTAATAAGGCTTTATCACGCTTTATTAATGGTTGCTCAACAGCAATGGCGAGGGGCTCAATAATAGTCACGCCCTGTTGATACAAAATTTCATCGAGCTCAATGTAACGATTTATTGTAAAATAACCGCCCAGCAACAAGCCTATGATCACAGTCGGTATAAGTGTAAGGGTTAAGACTGAGTCACGTAAGCCAAATTTAGTCATAAAGAATGTTGTTATCATTATTATCGTTGTTTAAGAGTATATACTTACTCCCGCTTTATCAATAATTAAGGTGTTGCCCGATGGCACAGATTTTCAAAGCCAAAAAGAAATCCGTTTCGCAAAAAATGCTAACCCTCAATGTCACTGCTATGGATCACCAAGGGCGGGGCGTTGCTAAGCAGGGAAATAAAGTCTGTTTTGTTAATGGTGCTTTGCCGGGTGAGGAAGTAAAAGCGTTATTGATTGAAGATAAGGCACGTTTTGCCAGTGCTGATTGTAAAAAAGTGCTATCAGCCTCAGCGCATAGGGTGACTCCTTTTTGTCAGCATTATCAGGTTTGTGGTGGTTGTCAGCTACAGCACCTTAATGCAGAGCAACAATTGGTTGAGAAGCAAGCTGCGGTGAGCCAGCTGTTTAGCAAGTTCGCCAAAGCTGATGACTTAAATTGGCAAGCACCTCTGCTTAGTGAAGAGCGCCATTATCGTCGCTCTGCGCGTATTGCTGTAATGCATGACAAAGCCGCAAAGAAAATGCGTGTAGGGTATCGAGCTCAAGGCTCTAAACAATTGGTGAGTATTGAAAGCTGTGATGTGCTGAGCGGCACTTTTAAAGACGTTTTTTCAGTTTTTGATGTTCTTATCAACAGCCATTCAGGTCTTAGTAGTATTAGTCACTTACAATTATGTGAAGCTGATAACGCGGCCTTTGTGGTTATTAGGCATACCAAAGCTATTAATGCAGAGTTAAAAGCCATAGTCGTAGCGGCGTGTGATGAATATAGCTGGCGTGTTGTGTGGCAATCACAAAGTGGTGAAATTGATCACAGTGACCATCCAATGCCGTACTACCAGATACCAGCTTATGATTTACGCTTTGAGTTTGGCCTTGAAAACTTTATTCAAGTTAACCCGCAAGTGAACCAAGCTATGCTGCATCAAGCAAAACAGTGGCTTGATTTACAAGGTCATGAGCAGGTATTGGATTTGTTTTGTGGTATTGGTAACTTTTCATTATTGATTGCAAAGTATGCTAAATATGTTATTGGTGTTGAAGGGGTCGATTCTGCGGTTGCATTAGCAAAACAAAATGCGCAAACTAACTCATTGTCGAATACCGATTTTTATTGTTTTGATTTAACAAAATCAATGCAATCAGCTGCTTGGTTTAGTGCCGAACTTGACGTGTTAGTTCTTGATCCATCACGTACTGGCGCAATGGCTATTTTAGAGCAGTTACCACTTACTCAGTTTAAAACGATTTTATACGTCTCTTGTGATCCTGTTACTTTAGCCCGTGACAGTGCAATTATTTTACAAGCAGGCTTTAGCATTGAAAAAATTGGGCTTATGAATATGTTCCCGCATACTGGGCATATTGAAACGATGGCGTTATTTCACAGGAGGTAAAGCGCACATGGTAGCCACTAGACAGTCACATCAGCTAACTAAGCCGAGTGATTTTGCCAGCCGTATCGAGCTGTTAGCGCTAGCAGAAGACAAACATACCTTATTAGAGCAGGCCCACCAACTGTGCCTGCATTGCGATGATGCAAAACGTGAAAACACAGCCATTGAAATGGTGGAGATTTTAGCTGAGCTAAATTTAGATGCAGACTCTCTTGCCACTGCTTTTTTAACGCCTTATTTTTTAGCCGAAAAAATCTCAATTGAGACAGTCACCGAAAAGCTGGGTAATCACGTTGCGTTATTACTAACAGGCGTAAGCCAAATGGCTACCATCAGCACCTTAGCCCATCAAGGAAAAGGCACAGTACAAATCGATAATATTCGCCGTATGCTGTTAGCCATGGTTGAAGATGTGCGCGCCGTAGTGATTAAACTTGCAGAGCAAGTGTGCCACCTGCGTGATGTGAAAGACGCAAGTGAAGAAGAGCGCGTCATTGCCGCTAAAGAAACACGCGACATTTTTGCTCCCCTAGCTAACCGTTTAGGGATTGGTCAGCTTAAATGGGAACTTGAAGATCTTTCGTTCCGTTATTTGCACCCAGATACCTATAAAAATATCGCCAAACAGCTGGATGATAAGCGCCTTGCCCGTGAAGCCTACATGGAGAACATGGTTGCTTTAGTAAAAGCACGCTTGGCTGAAGCAGGTATTGAAGGTGAGGTGTATGGCCGCCCTAAACATATCTACAGCATCTACAAAAAAATGGCACAGAAGAACTACGAGTTCGACCAGCTTTTTGATATTCGCGCTATGCGCATAGTGGTAGAGCGCCTGCAAGATTGTTACGCGGCATTAGGTATCGTGCATACTAACTGGCGCCATTTAAATAAAGAATTTGATGATTACATCGCAACACCTAAGCAAAACGGTTATCAGTCAATTCATACCGTGGTATTTGGCCCAGAAGGTAAAACCGTTGAAATTCAAATTCGTACGAGCGAAATGCACCAAGATGCTGAGCTAGGTGTTGCTGCGCACTGGATGTACAAAGAAGGTGCATTGCCAGGACGTGGTTCAGGCTACGAGCAAAAAATTAGCTGGTTACGTAAGTTACTGCAATGGCAAGAAGAAGTTGTTGATGGCAGTGACCTAGCGGAAGAGCTTAAAAACCAAGTAGTAGAAGACCGTGTTTATGTGTTTACGCCTAAAGGGGATATTTTCGATTTGCCACTGGGTGCAACACCACTTGATTTTGCTTATTACATTCACTCAAATGTAGGGCATCGCTGTATTGGCGCAAAAGTGTTTGGCAAAATTGTGCCATTTACTCACCAATTAAGCACCGGCGATCAGGTTGAAATTTTAACTCAAAAGCAACCTAACCCAAGCCGTGATTGGTTAAACCCATCGCTAGGTTATATTAAGTCTTCACGAGCACGCTCTAAAATCCATCATTGGTTTAAGCAGCTTGATCGCGATAAAAACTTAAGTGCCGGTAAAGAAATACTCGAAACTGAGCTGCAAAAACTAGATTTAACAACCAAAGATCTAGCGCCAGCAATCGAGCGCTTTAACCTTAAAGGCCTTGACGACCTTATGGTTGCGGTAGGTGCTGGAGATGTTCGCTTAAACCAGTTATTAAACTTTATTAGTGACCGTGAGCATGACGAGCCACAAATTAAGTTTAAAAAACCAAAAAGTGTCACCGGCGATAAGAACGGTATTGTTGTTGATGGGGTAGGTAGCTTAATGAGCCATGTTGCTAAATGCTGCCGACCTGTGCCGGGCGATGAAATTATTGGCTACATTACGCAAGGCCGAGGGATTGCAGTTCACCGTGAAGACTGCGATTCGTTTGAGAAACTTCGTGAAAAGCATCCTGAGCGGGTTATATCAGTAAGTTGGTCAGACGATGTCAATGGCTCTTACTCATTAACGATTAAAGTTGAAGCGACCGATCGCTCAGGCCTTATTCGAGATATCAGCTCAGTGCTTGCAAACGAAAAGGTGAATGTGCTGAACATGAACGTCAACACGGTAGAAGATAAGCAGCTTGCGCTGTTTTCAATGCAGGTTGAAGTACATGACTTATCAAGCACCAACCGCTTATTGTCTAAGTTACACCAAATCGAAGGTGTACATGATGCAAAGCGTGGTCACTCGTAATGGATGATAAACAGGCAATTGAGCAGTCGCTTGCAATTATGTCTAAACTACGGGACCCAGAATCTGGGTGCCCGTGGGATTTAAAACAAGACTTTAAGTCAATAGTGCCGCATACCCTTGAAGAAGCTTACGAAGTAGCAGATTGCATTGAAAAAGGTGAGCTTACTGAGCTTAAAAGTGAACTTGGCGATTTACTGTTTCAAGTCATCTTTTATGCTCAACTTGCCAAAGAGCAAGGATTATTTGATTTTGCCGATGTGGCTAATACGCTTAATGATAAATTAGTTCGTCGTCATCCCCATGTCTTTGCAGAGCAAAGTGAGCTGACTGACGCTGAGCTTTCTGAGCAGTGGCAGGCTATTAAAGCACAAGAGCGAGCAGAAAAAGCAGCTTCACCACAAATGAGCCTGTGGCAAGACATTCCTGATGCTATGCCAGGGTTATCAAAAGCGAAGAAGATTCAACAGCGTGTAGCAAGCCTAGGGTTTGATTGGCCAAGTTATCATGGTGCGCTCGATAAAGTTGCTGAAGAAGTAGACGAAGTAAAAGAAGCGCTGGCTCACGACCCTTATTCAGAGCACAGTGCAGAAGAGCTTGGTGATTTACTGTTTGCAACGGTGAATGTAGCACGTCATATTAAGCGCGATCCTGAGCAATTATTACGAAGTGCCAATGCTAAGTTCGCGTCACGCTTTGAAAAAGTGGCTGCTTACTTAGATGAGCGTGGCCAGAGCCTAGAAACGGCTAGCCTCGAAGAAATGGACAACGCATGGGAAGCCATTAAAAAGCAAGCCAAGTAAGTGCATTGTAGAGCAGTTTGGGTACAGTGTAGCCAAGCTCGTTTTTTGTGCACTTATTTGCTAATTTTATCTGGATTGATAGCAGCCCCTTTGCTATAATATCGCCCCGTCTTGATTCTATATTATTCCTTTTAATTCCTGATATTCTAGGGTTCGCATGAGTACAAAATTTATCTTCGTAACTGGCGGGGTTGTTTCTTCGTTGGGTAAGGGTATTGCAGCAGCGTCATTAGCCGCTATTTTAGAAGCACGTGGTCTTAACGTGACTATTTTAAAGCTGGATCCTTACATTAACGTTGACCCAGGCACTATGAGCCCAATTCAGCACGGTGAAGTATTTGTAACTGAAGACGGTGCAGAGACTGACCTTGACTTAGGTCACTATGAGCGTTTCATCCGTACCAAGATGACTAGCCGCAACAACTTCACACAAGGTCGTGTTTATGAAGATGTATTACGACGTGAGCGTCGTGGTGAGTACCTTGGTGCAACAATTCAGGTTATTCCACACATCACAAACGACATTAAGCAACGTGTATACGACGGTGCTGAAGGTCGCGATGTAGCAATCGTTGAAATTGGCGGTACAGTTGGTGACATCGAGTCACAACCTTTCTTAGAAGCAATTCGTCAGCTTGGCACTGAAATTGGCCGTGAGCGCGCATTGTTTATCCACCTAACGCTAGTGCCATTCTTAGGCCCTGCAGGTGAAGTTAAAACTAAGCCAACACAACATTCTGTAAAAGAATTACGTTCGATTGGTATCCAACCAGATATCTTGATCTGTCGTTCTGATCGTAAATTACCAAATAACGAGCGCGCGAAGATTGCACTTTTCACTAACGTTGAAGAAAAAGCTGTTATTTCAT
This sequence comes from Pseudoalteromonas sp. P1-26, assembly GCF_001401795.1. Lineage (NCBI taxonomy): Bacteria > Pseudomonadati > Pseudomonadota > Gammaproteobacteria > Alteromonadales > Pseudoalteromonadaceae > Pseudoalteromonas > Pseudoalteromonas sp. P1-26. The sequence goes on from NZ_LKDX01000002.1 coordinate 124,209, forward strand.
TACCAGACGTAGAAAGCATCTATAAGATCCCTGCGTTACTTAAGTCACAAGAATTAGATAACTTCGTATGTCGTCGTTTCTATCTTGAGTGCCCAGAAGCAGATTTATCTGAGTGGGAACAAGTGTTATACCAAGAGTCTAACCCAACAGGTGAAGTGACAATTGGTATGGTTGGTAAGTACATCGAACTACCAGATGCATATAAATCAGTAAACGAAGCATTAAAGCATGCAGGTCTGAAAAACCGTTTAACTGTGAATATCGAATACGTTGATTCACAAGACTTAGAAAGCAAAGGTACTGAGTTACTTTCTCACCTTGACGCTATCTTAGTTCCAGGTGGCTTCGGAGGCCGTGGTGTTGAAGGTAAGATCTTAGCGGCTAAATATGCACGTGAAAACAAAGTTCCTTACTTAGGCATTTGTTTAGGTATGCAAGTAGCGCTTATTGAATATGCGCGTAATGTTGCAGGCCTTGAAGATGCAAACTCAACAGAGTTTAACGCTAAATCAGCACACCCAGTTGTTGGTTTAATCACTGAATGGCAAGATGCTGACGGTAACGTTGAAATCCGTGATGAGCAATCTGACCTAGGTGGTACTATGCGTTTAGGTGCACAGAAGTGTCATTTAACACCAGGTTCTAAAGTAAGCGAAGTATACGGTAGTGACGAAATTGTTGAACGTCACCGTCACCGTTACGAAGTGAATAACCACTTTGTAGAGCAGCTTGAAAAAGCAGGCTTAAGTTTCACTGGTTTATCTGAAGATAAGAAACTAGTCGAAATTATCGAGAATAAAGATCACCCTTGGTTTATTGCCGCGCAATTCCACCCGGAATTCACGTCAACACCACGTGATGGTCACCCGCTATTTGAAGGGTTTGTTGCAGCTGCACACACTCACCAAAAAGCGTCATCGTAATTTAAATAGGCCGTGCTTTATGCACGGCTTATTTGTTTAATAAGCCAATGGCATTAAGGATAATTAATAAAATTGGCACTAACTCACCATTTTCGGGAAAAGAGGAATCAAGATGTCAGAAATCGTAAAAGTGATTGGTCGCGAAATCATGGACTCGCGTGGTAACCCAACTGTTGAAGCTGATGTACATTTAGCTGATGGTTCATGGGGCCGTGCTGCAGCACCATCTGGTGCATCAACAGGTACTCGCGAAGCGCTTGAATTACGTGATGGTGATAAAGCACGTTACCTAGGTAAAGGTGTTTTAAAAGCAGTAGGCTATATCAATAACGAAATCGCTGAAGCGCTTAAAGGCCAAAACGCAGTTGATCAAAAAGCTGTTGACCAAGTAATGCTTGACTTAGATGGTACTGAAAATAAAGAAAAACTAGGTGCTAACGCTATCTTAGCTGTGTCTTTAGCAACAGCTAAAGCGGCTGCTAACTCTAAAGGCGTTGAGCTTTATGAGCACATTGCAGACCTAAACGGCACGTCAGGTGTTTACTCAATGCCATTACCTATGATGAACATCATCAATGGTGGTGAGCACGCTGATAACTCTGTTGATATTCAAGAGTTCATGATCCAGCCAGTTGGTGCTTCAAATTTCCGTGAAGCATTACGTATGGGCGCTGAAGTATTCCACAGCTTAGCAAAAGTACTTAAAGCTGAAGGTCACTCTACATCAGTAGGTGATGAAGGTGGTTTTGCTCCTAACCTTGAATCAAACGAAGCGGCACTTGCTGCAATCAAGGTTGCTGTTGCAAATGCAGGTTATGAGCTTGGTAAAGATATCACTCTAGCTCTAGACTGTGCGGCATCTGAGTTTTACGACAAAGAAGCGAATATCTACGACCTTAAAGGCGAAGGTAAAAAATTCACTTCTGAAGAATTCAACCACTTCCTTAAAGGCCTTACTGAGCAATACCCAATTGTTTCAATTGAAGACGGCTTAGATGAGTCTGATTGGGATGGTTTCGCACACCAAACACAACTAATTGGCGACAAAGTACAATTAGTAGGTGATGACCTTTTCGTAACTAACACGAAGATCTTAAAGCGTGGTATTGATAACGGTATTGCTAACTCAATCCTAATCAAGTTCAACCAAATCGGTTCATTAACTGAAACGCTTGCTGCTATCAAAATGGCTAAAGACGCTGGTTTCACAGCTGTTATCTCACACCGTTCAGGTGAAACTGAAGATGCGACAATTGCTGATTTAGCAGTAGGTACTGCAGCTGGTCAAATCAAAACGGGTTCATTAAGCCGTTCTGACCGTATTGCTAAGTACAACCAATTACTTCGCATTGAAGAAGTATTAGGTGAGAAAGCACCTTACAACGGTCTTAAAGAGGTTAAAGGTCAGTAATCTGGCTTAGCTCATCAAGACTTTAAAAAACCTCCTTCGGGAGGTTTTTTTATAGCTGAAATTGTTGTTTTAGGATTTCGCCAGTAAAGCTGGTTTTTAGGTAAAAGCCGCGAGGTAAGGTTTGTACTATCTGGCCATTTGGGCCAATAGCGTCAGTCAGCGCTTTGCTATTGGCAGCTTTTGGCCTTATTTGCATTACATCACCTAAATGACCCGAAATTTCATCTACGCGACCAAGGGCAATTAGCTCCATTTGTTCTTCCCAATCACGCTGTAAAAGGGCATCTTGCTCTGCACTTGGCTGCCATAAAAAGCCACTGCCTATGGTACGGTGAAAAGGCAGTATCTCGCGCTCGCCTAAAATTGGTAACCACAAAACATGATTCAACTTTTTACGAACCGTACTTTGTTGCCAAGTCATTCCGGTTACATTTAATAGCGGCGTTACCGAAACAAAGGTTGTTTCGAGTGGTTTGCCTTTAAATGAAATAGGAAGAGTTTTTAGCTCAATGCCTAACTCTTCAAAATCAGGTGTTGGTTTTGAACCCGCTGTTGCGCCAAGCACATATTCGATAAGTTGCCCGGTCCAGCCTTTTTCACGAAGTAAATCGTCAGGGGTTTTAAACTGATATTGCTCAGCTAGCTGCCCTAGGGTGAGGCCTGCAATAGCATCAACACGTTGCATTAATTCGTTTATAGAAGCGGGTTTTATTGGTCGCATAAGGCGTTTATTTGATTGTCTATTTATCCGGTTCATGATAGCAAATGCACGCCTTAGTGGATATCTTTGTGTTTGGGTGTTTTTTGCGCACGTTAAGTGTGGGCTAAAAATAATCAGTTTTACTTTTGGATGTTCTAGTCTAACTAATTGATATTTAGTTGTTTTACTGTTTTTTTATGTTGTTTCTATTTCATTAATTAAACAGTTGTTTGTATAAATACAGATATATAAACATGTTTATCCACAGTTTCTGTGGAGAAAGTGGATATTTAAACTGTGGATTGTGGATTTGTTTGCAATTTAGGCATGATTTACAAAAGTTATGCACAAGCTGTGGGTAAGATGATGAAAATACGGTTGTAAATAGTTATTTTAATCAAACAGCACATTTTTATAATAATTACTTCGTAACACCTTGATTAAACGTGTTTGTTAAAAAATAAATTTTCAATCTAATTTAGGCTTAGGTGTAAAGTGTTTGCTGTATCGCAGGTTATGTGGAACAATCAATAAAAATCGACTTACAAATGAGGCACTAAGGTGATTGATGCCGAAGGTTTTCGTGCCAATGTCGGAATTGTAATTTGCAATAATCAGGGACAAGTATTTTGGGCTCGTCGCTATGGTCAGCACTCTTGGCAATTTCCCCAAGGTGGTGTTGATGACGGCGAAACAGCAGAGCAAACCATGTACAGAGAATTACACGAAGAAGTGGGCTTGCTTCCTGAAGACGTTGAGATCGTCGCAAGTTCTAAACATTGGTTACGCTATAAATTACCCAAGCGTTTAATTCGCAGAGACTCAAGTCCTGTGTGTATTGGGCAAAAACAAAAATGGTTTTTACTGAAACTTCGTTGTAAAGATGAAGATGTAGATTTACTTAAAACTCATCACCCCGAGTTTGATGATTGGCGATGGGTGAGTTATTGGTATCCGGTTAGGCAAGTTGTTTCGTTTAAGCGCGATGTATATCGTCGAGTAATGAAAGAGTTTGCTCCGTTTGCAATGCCGTTTAATAAACGAGAGCAACACAAAGATCATTGGCGACATAAACGATAAGGGCAACCTTATTTAAATCAAAGGAGCAGCATCATGTTAGCCACGCTCAGATCAATTGCTGAGGCAGTGTCGCAACAGGCGGACTTAAATAGTGCGCTGGGGTGTTTTGTGCAAATGGTAAAAGATGCCATGCAAACACAGTGCTGCTCGATTTATTTTGCAGATTATAGTCAAGATAACTTTGTATTGATGGCCACCCAAGGCCTCAACCCAGATGCAGTGGGTAAGTTTCGTATTGGCTTTACTGAAGGTCTCGTTGGTCTTGTTGCTCAGCGTGAAGAGCCCATTAATATCGCTTTTGCTAAGTCTCACCCACGTTTTAAACTCTCACCTGAAGTCAATGAAGAAGGCTATAACGCGTTCTTATCTGTGCCAGTCGTGCACCAGAAAAAGGTTTTAGGCGTTATTGTTGTTCAACAAAAACTAGCCCGTGTTTTTAGCCCTGACGAAGAGTCATTTTTAATTACGCTCTCGGCACAGCTAGCTTCTCAGTTAGCTCATGCAGAAATAAAAGAAATATTACGCGTCGATGAGTTTTCACACCAAACCTCAGTATTAAAAGGGGTATCAAGTGCACCAGGTATTGCCATAGGTGAAGCCTTTGTGGTGATCCCTAAACTTGACTTTAGCTCTATTGAACTGCAAAAAGACGACGATATGAGCACCCAGCGTAAGCTATTTACCCAAGCAGTGGCTGCGACGCGGAACGAGTTTAATACCTTATCGATGACACTGAGTGACTCTATTCCGCAAGAGGCACTGGCGGTATTTGATGTTTATCAGCAGTTACTTGATGCCAAAAGTCTTGGTCAAAATGTTGAAGCGCAATTACAACAAGGCTGGAATGCTAAAAGCGCCCTGAAAATTGTTATTGAGAAATTAGTGACTCAATTCAATGCCATGCAAGATCCTTACATTAAAGAGCGTGCTGTTGATGTTAAAGATATTGGTTTACGGGTTTTACATCACTTAGTTAATACTGAGCATGCGGCAAAACCTTACCCTAAAGACACTATTTTAATTGCCGGTACATTAACCCCAGCAATGCTTGCTGAAGTACCTAAAGGGCAACTTGCCGGGGTTGTGAGTGTTAATGGTGCGGCAAATAGTCATGCTTCTATATTAACTCGTGCTATGGGGATCCCTGCTATTTGGGGCATTGAAGATGTGCCGTTATTGCAGTTTGAAGGCAAGCAAATGATTTTAGATGCCTATGCAGGGCGTTTATATATTTCTCCTTCACAAATGCTGCAAGAGGAATACAGTCAGCTCAAATATCAAGAAGCCTTATTGAACGACCGTTTTGTGGCAGAGCAAAACCTAGATGCCGTCACTAAAGATGGCGAACACATTAGCTTATTACTTAACGCGGGTCTTGAATTAAATACCGAGCATGACAATAAGCCATTTTGCGATGGGGTAGGCCTTTATCGCACCGAAGCCTGGTTTATGCAAAAAGGCCAATTTCCTTCACAGTCAGAGCAAGAAAGCTGGTATCGCGAAGTGCTAACGAGTTACCACCCTAATCCTGTGGTGATGCGTACACTCGATATTGGTGGCGATAAAGTTTTAGATTACTTCAATATAACAGAAGAAAACCCATTCTTAGGTTGGCGTGGTATTCGCGTGACCTTAGACCATCCAGAGCTATTTTTAGATCAGCTCAAGGCAATGTTAAAAGCCAATATTGGGTTGGGTAATTTAAAAATCATGCTGCCGATGATCAGTGGTTCAGAGGAAGTCGATGAATCGTTAAAATTGCTCGAACAAGCCTATTTTGAGTTAAGTGAACAATACCCCGAACAGGCAATAGAACGCCCAGAAATCGGCGTGATGTTAGAAGTACCTTCAAGTGTATTTATGCTTGAAGAGTGGTCGCAAAAAGTCGATTTTTGCTCTGTAGGTAGCAACGATTTAACCCAGTATATGCTGGCAGTTGATCGCTCTAATGCCCGCGTTGCTGAGCTATTTAACCCTTATCACCCAAGTGTACTTAGAGTGCTGTTAAAAATAGCACAAGAGTGTCAACAACATGAGTTGCCATTTAGTTTGTGTGGTGAGTTAGGAGGCGACCCTGAAGGCGCTTTACTGCTTATTGCGATGGGTTATCGAAGCTTGAGTATGAACTACGCTTCGATTAGTAAAATTAAGTTTGTGCTTAGGCGATTAAATGTCAGTGATATGGAAAAGTTACTTGCAGAGTGTTTATTACAACCCACTGCAAAACATGTACTCAGGTTAACGCGTAACTTTATGATTGAACATCAACTCGGTGAGCTATTTTATACCCCAAGCCAAGGCCAATCATGAGGGAAAATTGTGCTGTGAAGCGCCTATATATTAGTTTAGTATATGTATATAACAAATTGAATATATGAGTGTGCTATGCATGACGTAATACTTTTAATGGTGTACTGCGCAATTTTGGGCAGCGTGGTTGGATTTTTAGCCGGATTATTAGGCATTGGTGGTGGTCTTATCATCGTGCCGGTACTTAGTGCGCTGTTAGTGTCGTTTAATGTTGCCGATCCAAGCCATGTATTAGTCATTGCGATAGCAACCTCGTTAGCATCCATTATTTTTACCTCGACTTCTTCAGCCCTTGCTCATCATCGTAATGCTAACGTGCCTTGGGAAATTGCCCCATGGGTTATGACTGGTGTTGGCCTAGGCGCATTGATCAGTGGTTTTGCAGCAAGCTTTATCCCAGAGCAGCTACTGCGCTTTGTTTTTGCTGGTAGCGTGGTGTTTATCGCGCTCAGAATGGTGTTATCGACACGAAAAAAAGCCGCCAGTGAAAAACCGCTTCCATCAGGGCCTATTCTTGGCTTTTTATGTGCCATAATGGGGGCGCTGTCGGGGCTAATTGGTATTGGCGGCGGGGCGCTTATTGTGCCGCTACTGCATTATTTTTCTGTTGATATTAAAAAGGCCATTGGTTGTGCTGCTGCATGTGGTATTGTCATTGCGCTGTTCGGCTCGGTGGGTTACGTATCTGCCGGGTGGCAATTAACATCTTTCAGTGATGGATTTGCCGGATTTGTGTATTTACCTGCGTTAGTGGGGATTGTGGTTACCTCGTCGCTCATTGCGCCAATAGGTGCCAAAGCCACGCATTACTTGCCTGTGGCAACAATAAAAAAAGTATTCGCGCTATTACTTGTCATAATTGCGCTTAAAATGGTGTTTAGTTAAAGGTTTTTATTTTTATGGCTCTTCAATTTCCAGATATCGATCCGGTTATTTTTTCGGTAGGCCCGCTTAGCGTACGTTGGTACGGTTTAATGTATTTAATTGGTTTTGCTTTGGCTATGTGGCTTGCTAATCGTCAAGCAGAAAAACCAAACTCAGGTTGGACAAAAGAACAAGTTAGTGACTTATTATTTTACGGCATGCTCGGGGTAATACTAGGCGGCCGTATTGGTTATGTATTGTTTTATCAGTTCAGCTACTTTATTGAAAACCCATTGTATTTATTTAGAATTGACCAAGGTGGTATGTCGTTCCATGGTGGCACTCTGGGTGTAATTACAGCCATTGCAATTTTTGCTTGGACCCGTAAAAAATCATTATTTGAAGTGGGCGATTTTGTAGTGCCACTCGTACCGCTTGGTTTATTAGCTGGACGTATTGGTAACTTTATTAATGGCGAACTATGGGGCAGAGTGACAGATGTACCTTGGGCGTTTATTTTCCCATCAGGTGGCCCAGAGCCCCGTCATCCATCACAATTATACGAAGCCTTTTTAGAAGGTTTGGTGCTGTTCTTAATCTTACAATGGTTTATCAAAAAGCCTCGTCCAGCGGGAAGTGTTGCTGGGGTGTTCTTACTTGGCTATGGCGTGTTTAGATTTATTGTTGAATATTTCCGTGAGCCAGATGCTCATTTAGGTTTATTCGCAGGCTTTATCTCGATGGGGCAAATACTGTCATTGCCGATGGTAATTGGTGGCCTTGGTTTGTTAATATGGGCCTATAAAAAGCCGCAACACAGCGTGGCAAGCAAAGCATAACAAGAGCAAATCAATGAAACAGTATTTAGATTTATGTCAGCGTATTGTTGACGAAGGTGTGTGGGTTGAGAACAAACGCACAGGGACTAAGTGTTTAACCGTTATTAATGCCGATCTTGAATATGATGTGGCAAATAATAAGTTTCCGCTAATAACAACGCGCAAGAGCTTTTACAAAGCGGCGATTGCGGAGTTACTTGGTTATTTACGTGGTTACGACAGCGCTGCACAGTTTCGTGATATCGGCTGTATGACTTGGAATGCTAACGCAAACGAAAACAAAGCTTGGCTTGAAAATCCACATCGTCGTGGTGAAGATGATATGGGTCGAGTGTATGGTGTGCAAGGCCGCAGTTGGCAACGTCCGGATGGCAGCCACCTTGATCAACTTAAAAAAGTTATCGATAACTTATCAAAAGGGATTGATGATCGCGGTGAAATCGTCACTTTTTATAACCCAGGTGAGTTTGAGTTAGGCTGTTTACGCCCTTGTATGCACACGCACACCTTTTCTTTGTTGGGCGATACCTTATACTTAACATCATACCAACGTAGCTGCGATGTGCCGCTGGGTTTGAACTTTAATCAAATTCAATGTTTTGTGTTACTTGCTTTAGTTGCACAAATCACCGGCCACAAACCGGGTAAGGCGTATCATAAAATAGCGAATGCGCATATTTATGAAAACCAACTTGAGTTGATGCGTGATGTGCAGCTTAAGCGTGAGCCATTCGCGTCGCCAGAATTAAAAATAAACCCAAATATTAAATCACTAGAAGACATTGAAACCTGGGTTACAAAAGACGATTTTGAAGTAGTAGGTTATCAGTGTCACGATGCAATTAAGTATCCGTTTTCAGTTTAAGAACAATAAAATTTAAGGAGAAATCAATGAAAGCAGTGATCCCAGTTGCTGGTCTTGGCACGCGTATGTTACCTGCAACAAAAGCAATCCCTAAAGAAATGCTTCCTATTGTTGACCGCCCGTTGATTCAGTACGTTGTAAATGAAGCAATTTCAGCAGGAATTAAAGAAATTGTTCTAGTAACGCATTCAAGTAAAAACTCAATTGAAAACCACTTTGATACCAGTTTTGAGTTAGAAGCAACGCTTGAAAAGCGTGTTAAACGTCAGTTACTCGCAGAAGTACAATCAATCTGCCCGAAAGATGTAACAATTATTCATGTTCGCCAAGGTGAAGCGAAAGGCCTTGGTCATGCGATTAACTGTGCTGCACCTATCATAGGTGATGAACCGTTTGTTGTTATCTTACCGGATGTGATCATCGATGATGTAGCAAGTGACCTTAAAAAAGATAACTTAGCTGAAATGATCCAGCGTTTTGAAACCACCGGCGAGAGCCAAATTATGGTTGAGCCTGTGCCGCAAAACGAAGTAGACAAGTTCGGTGTTGTCGACTTAGGTGATGTAAAAATCAATCAAGGTGAAAGCGCAGCTATTTTAAATATGGTTGAAAAGCCTCCAGTTGATCAAGCACCATCAAATCTTGCTGTTGTGGGTCGCTATGTATTGAGCAAAAATATTTGGCCATTACTTGCAAAAACCCCAGCCGGTGCAGGCGATGAAATCCAATTAACAGATGCCATTGCCATGCTCATGGAAAAAGAGATTGTTGATGCTTACTCAATGAAGGGTAAAAGCCATGATTGCGGTAGCAAAATTGGTTATTTAAAAGCCATCGTTGAGTTTGCACTGCGTCGTGATGAATTCAAAGGTGAGCTTACAGACTTCATAAAGTCGCTGGTTAAATAAGCAATTCAAATTACCTAGTTGAAAATTATGTAAAAAAAGTGTCTATATGGCACTTTTTTGTTATTTACATGTTCCTCCCAATTGTCGATTATTACCCAATAAAGGATTTTTCTGATATACCTAAGTCTTAACGCATTGTTAAGATTAAAGATCAGTGAGATGCTTATTTACCCCTGTAGGATAGTTAAACTCAGCTATACTTATAAAAATACCTATGTAAAGACGGATTTTTATTGCTTTAGGTTGTCTAATATGAAAACTTAAGTATTAGGGTGTCATTAAGTTTTTATTGCAGTTAGTTAAGCACTGTACTGAAAATATTATAATAACAAATAATGTGTTAGAGTTTTCTTATGCAATGCCGTAAATCACTTTTATGGTTTTTGTATAGGTAAGTGCTAACAGATAGACTTCTTTAAAAAGAAGCAAATTTTTAATGGTACGTTTAAGAATCCTACTTATGAAATATTGCTCAAAACCTTTGCGTTACAGTATATACCTGTTGGTGTTATTGACTGTGTCTGGTTGCAGTAATAAGGCATTTCCTGATATCTCTTTTAACAAGCTTCCTGTTTTCAATGTTGTTCAGTACCTTAGCGATGTAACGCTAATGCAAAACTCATTTTTGTTGGCGCAAACCCAAAGTGAACCGGTCAGTACAGTGTTAGATCAGGCTGATACTTCTCAAGCACTATCAAGCGACTCTAAAGACTCTGTTAAACCTGACTATGCATTTGCTTTGCAATTAGCGTCTGTTAATACGGAACAAGATCTAGCTTATACATTAAAGAAAATGGCTAAACGAGCACCCAGTATTTTTCAAGGAAAGCCGATACTTAATGTTGAAGTCGCTGATGTAAATGAGCATACCTACTATCGACTTAAGTTTGGTGGCTATAAGTATTTGAAAAACGCGAAAGCTGATTGTGAAGCGATTAAACGACAAGGCATTGATTGCTGGGTAAGTAACTACACTGACAACCGAATTTATTTTTAGCGTCAAATATTCACTCTAAAGATGGCATTTTTATTGCTAAGATTTAAGTCTGTTTTTTAGAATTGACGTCACCATGCATTTTTCTATTTTCTCTAAATATCTATTTATAACCATCTGCTTAACTGCTCTAACAGCATGTATGATGAGCCAAGAGCAAACCCAGCCAGCTTACACTGAGCAGCAAGTACAGCAATTTGCTGCCGAGTGGCATAATAAACAACCTAGTATTGAGCGTCTTGCGTTGATGGAAAAAGACCTTGCGTTGTTAATCGAAGTGCTTTCAGCCAATAGCGATTTAACCGCACAACCATCACAATTTGAGCCACAAAATGATGTGATTATTCATCAAAGCGAACAAACGCAAGTACAGCAAGCATCATCCACAGACTCACTTGAGGCGATTATTGCAGCAAATAAAGCGGCTGAAGCGGGCGTGCAATTAGGTTTATATTTAACGCCGAAAAAAGTTAGTCATCAGCTCTTAAAGCTTAAACGTGATTATCCTGCTGTTTTAAATGACCTTGATTTTCGTTTTAAAACACGAGAGCAAAAAGGCGTAACCTTGTATGGATTGAGGGCTGGTCCATTTGCAAATTATACTCAGGCTACTGCATTTTGTGAGATAGCCAAAAGAATGGGGCAAACCTGTGTGACGGCACCGTTTCTTGGGCAGATGCTATAACCGCTTATTTAACAACAGAAGGGAATTGACCCTTCTGATAAACCATTCGCCTCCTCAAAAAATTAGTTACATCAGCCTACACAATTAAATCATTGTCTGAATGCAACGCTAGCTTATTGGTATTTTAGAAGTGACGTGTTTTTGTTACCACGCTTCGGCTTTTCATAATAATCCCATCAACAATAATACTTAGGCATAATTATTGCTTTGTACTTACTAAGTTTAGTGAGGATGGCAATTATGCGCCTGTTATTTTATTCAGTTTTTTTAGTGTTGGTGGGTTGTAGCTTAACTGAAGAGCCACAAAAAACGCCCCCTAGAGAAACCCCAAAATCGCCGATGGCACCTTATACGGTGCATCAATACGTTGCTGATTTAAGTAGTCAGCTGAGCCGTATTCAAGGCCCTTACAAAGGCAATGCACGTATTGCTGTGACCAGTTTTTATATGGCTGATGGCTTAGGTACTGATTTAGCAGAAGATCAGGGCAGTGGCTTGAGTCAGCAAATTCAAGAAAGTTTATTAACGCAATTTACTCAGCTTGGTTTTCATACCATAGAGTATCGATTAGAAAATACTTTAAATTTGCAGCAATCGGCCGATAGTGTACTTAGTCGTGATGTAAATACCTTACGTCAACGTCAGAATATTGACTTTGTTATTACCGGCACACTGACGCGGCAACAACATGCCTACATAGTAAATGCCCGATTAGTGAATACCAAAGATCTGCGAATTGTGTCAGCAGCAAGCACTGAGATCCCTATCAATGTAATGTGGGGCGCTGAAAAAGTTCAGCAACGTGATGGCCAGTTGTATCGAAGCGAATATTAAGAGGAACTCATTTAATGAAACGTTTAATTTTAACTTTATGTTTGCCGTTTGGCTTTGGTTGCTCGTCAATGTTAACTGGTGATGCAACACAACACGAAAATGATCCTCAGTTAGCTGCGCAAAGAGAAGTTGCCGCGCCGCATAGTAATGACAGTGTGTTTCAAACCAATCAGGCGGTAATGAATAACAGCACTTTTACAGCAGCCCCAACTCGTAAAAATATCAATCACTATGTACGTGGCATCATGCAGGATTTAGTTGAAAACTTGCAATATGTTAGTGATAACACACCAGTTGCTGTTTCAAGCTTTGTGTACCTTGATGCAGATTACAACTCAACAAATTTGCTGGGTAATCAAATTGCCGAAAGTTTTATTCATGAACTTCATGCGTTTGGTGTGCCTGTCATTGATTTTAAAACCACGGATTATATGCGTGTCACGCCAACTGGTGATTATGTTTTCAGTCGTGATTATTTAGAGCTTAGCCAAGACCAAAACTTCAATTATGTATTGGCAGGTACTTTGGTTAATCATCAAAGTGGTGTGCTCGTGAATGCGCGTATTGTTGGTTTAGCAAGCAAAGCAGTTGTAGGGTCAGCGCAAGGTTTTATCCCGCAATCAGTGGTTGATGCCCTTGATAGTACTAACCGTAGTGATGGTATTACACTTAAACAAGCAAGTGAGTAAGCTATGAAAGGTTTTGTCTTCGCATCGTTAACGCTCGCGCTTTCTGGCTGCCAATTGCTGCCAGAGCAATCAGCAGAGCCGCAAAATACCGCTCAAAATGTACCTGCATCAGCAAATACTCAAGTCGATTACGTTGCTATGCTACAAGCGCTTGAACAAAATGATATGCAGCAGGATAATGCTAACCATCGTTTATTTGCGCCTTATCAACATCATAAAACCGTTGTTAATTATGTCGAGCAAATGGCCCTTGAGTTAGTGGATACCATGCAACAAGAAAGCGAGTTAGGAATAGCCATTACTAGCTTTGTTGATTTAGATGCGAGCCTAAAAAATAGTTCTCAACTTGGTAATCAACTCTCTGAAACAATGATGCACCAGCTGCAAAAATTTGGTTTTGGCGTTGTTGATTTTAAAGCGATGGATATCATTAGTGTGACCTCACGTGGTGATTTTGTGATGTCGCGAGATGTAGAAGAGTTAGCCGAGCGTCGCATTGCCAGCCATGTTCTTACTGGCACGCTTATATATCGCCCAAATGGTGTTGAAGTGAATGCTCGAGTAATTAATTTAAACTCAAAGCTGGTTATTGCCAGCGCACAAAAAGTGATCCCTTATTTTGTGCTAAAGAATGAGTCAATCAAATCAGCAACAGCTAGCGTTAACTAGCCTCATTATTTTGCCAATCGACTTACTAACAAGTCGATTGGTTTATTCTCTTGATTACCAAAGCCTTAGACCGTTATAATTTTAGCTACAAGCTACAAGCTACAAGCTACAAGCTACAAGCTACAAGCTACAAGCTACAAGCTTTACCTCAACTTTTGAGTGGCCTCTTAGTTAAATGGATATAACGGCCCCCTCCTAAGGGGCAGTTACAGGTTCGATTCCTGTAGGGGCTACCAATGAAATCAATGGTTTACAGGCTTCTTTGTGTGTAATTTTATTTTTGTGTAGCGTATTTGTAGCGACTTAAGTCTTTACTCATTTGAGAGTTTTAGTAGAGTTAACTTTAAGTAAGGCTATGAAAATGGAATTTTTACAGTTGAATCAACCATAGAGAATTATTGGCAAGCTATCATTCTTTTTGGTAAAAATGTAGCCTTATATAAATTAGCATTGGCTAAGTCATTATATGATCTAAAAGCGTCCCCAATCGACCTAATTTCATCGGAAGAATTAGTAGTCCCATTCAGTCGCCATCTTTGCGAGCACCTTAAGCATTCACTTAAACAAATTACCTCTCGCTCAAGCAAATATTTAGATGCATGTTTAGCATTTAATAATCAACAAATTGAATTAGATGAGCTCATTTATCATACCGTCAAATTAAGCTTCATCAATGTTATAGATGCTTTTCAAATTGTAAATAATGGTGAAATTAACAAGCGTTTTTTATAGATGAAAGAAAGCAGTTATGTGGGATTCGGGTTACAGATAATTTTTTAACTTTACAGAACTTAAACATTACTCTTCCTCTGAGTTTGAAACAGAAGCGGACTGGCTATTAGTGGAAGAAGCTTGGTGGCTAGGTATTTCTAGAAATATTGTTAGTGTTCATTATGATAATGACGAGCAGTTATTGTTTACTAATAACTCGAATCGGCGAGTTAACTTAAGTAGTTGCAGGGACAGCCTGAATGGGTATCAAAAAGGGCGTTTATTATTCTTATAGGCCGATTTTAATTAATGACAATAGTTCAGAGGAATATGCTGAGGTAGATCATTTTTACCAAATAAAGAAGGTAAAAATATTAAATAATATTGACGGCGTTTGGAATCTAGCATCGGCATCCTCTAGTTGTAACAGAAGTTGTGATGGAAAAATGGCAAGAATTCCTTTATTGAGTCTATTGAAACGTTTGTACAAGCGGAACGAGTATTTCAACAATAGTCATTTAGCTCTAAAAGAAACGATAATTCAGCAAACTGGCTATACGGAGTTGATTAGGAAAGACTTTTCACTGAAAAGTTATAATGAGGCAAAGAGAAATTTTAGTTTTTTTCTGATTACAACAATAAATAAAGATTATATACTTTTATTTCAATGAATTATATTAATAAACAATCGGGAAGTAAGTTATGAAATGGCAGAAATGGCTTGAAAATTGGGATATGACATCTCTAAAAATAAAAACTCCTTTTTTAGAGATGGATTGGGCTCCTAAAGATGAAGACAAGGAAGCTGCATGGGAACTTTATATTGAATTACTTACAAGAGTATCAACACAACACCTCAACGTAGAGCATGGTGATGAAAAAGCGGCACTAAAGAGTATTTTTTCAATTTTTGATCTTACACGAAATGTAATAAAGAGTAATGGTAGGCACTGTATCCAATTTACAAAAATTGCAATTGTAGTTTTAAATCAAAAAATAAGGCCATTTACAGCTAAGTGGCATCGATTATCAAATAACGGTGCATTTGATGATTCAGATCTCTGCATTGAGTTCCGTAATGAGTTAGAACAATTACAGAGTGTTTTAAGAGTTTACACTAAAATGTTAGCTGAAATGGCAAGTGTTGAAGATTTAACAGAACTTGAAAATTCGTAGATTTAATTCTAGAAATACGCGGCATCATTATATGTATTACTTCTAAAATTAATTTATATCGTTTAATATTAACTCGGTTTCGACCCAAAATGTCTGAAGTTGTAACTGCTTTGGATTTGGAACACAGGCTAGCAAATGCTGCCGGCTATACTCTTATGGCTATCTTTATCGAATTGCTCGATGTCTTAATTGGCGCAAGGTGATTGGGTCGAAACCACTAACTCAAGATAGAGCTAACCAATGCTTACCTTTAATAAGTTACAGTTTAGACTGCAAGCGACTGAACCTACTAGATTGTATAACAATTACTGGGTTAAATGGTTGAACCCCTCGTTATCACCAACTTTATCGCGCAATATAGAAACTTCAAGGGAATTAATTTTAGGCTTACAAAGCAGTAATGATGTTGCAAATCTACTTGAGATTCCAGTTGGTCAATTGTTGTATATATTGTACACATTAGAACCCAAATATAAGTCTTTTACTGTAACAAAAAAGTCGGGAAAGAAAAGATTAATTGATAGTCCTAATGAATCAATTAAAATATTGCAAGATAAAGTTCGCCCCTTAATTGAAGCACATTATCGAGTAAAAAAACCTGTTCATGGCTTTGTTGGGGGAGGTAAGGGGATCGTTACCAATGCTATGCAACACAAGAAAAAGAACTATGTATTAAATATAGATTTGTCGGACTTTTTTCATTCAGTTAATTTTGGCCGGGTACAGGGAATATTTAGAAACGCTCCCTTTAATATGGGAAGCGCGGCAGCTACAGTATTAGCACAACTATGCACGCATAATAAGTGTTTACCTCAAGGTGCAAGTACCTCTCCAGTGTTGTCCAATTTAGCGGCTTCTACATTAGACAGGAAGCTCGTCCAGTTAGCAAAAAAGTTTCATTTAACTTACACAAGATATGCTGATGACATAACTTTTTCCAGCAACAAACCATTTTCAGGCAAGATAGTTGAAAATAGAAAAGAAGAAAGTGGATTAGAAACACATCGTGTAGGTAAATTATTAGAGCAAATAATTACAGACTCTGGTTTTCAAGTAAACCACACTAAAACGCGCTTACAGTATAAGTCGCAAAGGCAAGAAGTTACTGGGCTTGTTGTGAATGAAGGAGTTAATGTTAATCGTAAGTTTATTCGAAAAACGAGAGCAATGATACATGAATGGTCTAATGATCTCATTTCTGCTGAAGCGAGATTTATCATGCAGCGTTATAACGTTAGTGACTCTGAAGTTGGGAATGATAGGGATGGATCTATTTTTAAAAGAGCAGTGTATGGAAATTTAAGCTTTATAAAAATGGTAAAGGGGGAAGAGCATTCTCCGTATTTAAATTTATGTCGGAAGGTGTTAGAGCTAGATAACGAACCTCCTTCTTTTATTAGTAAACTTAAGGATGTGCTTGATATGTATGATGTTTTTATTTGCCACGCTAGAGAAAACAAAAATGAAGTAGCTATACCTCTCTATGAGGCACTAAAGTCTAAAGGGATAAATACATTCATCGATAGCTCCGCTATAAATTGGGGGGATTCTCTGGTTTCCAAAATAAACACCGCTCTTCAGAAAGCAAAATATGTAATTGCAATTATTTCTGATGATTCACTAAATAAATCTTGGCCTATGCATGAATTACGATCGGTATTATCAACGGAAATTCGTTCAGGAGAAATTAAGTTGTTGCCTTTAATGGTAGGTGATGCGGATGCTTTAATTTCTCAAATACCATTATTAGCGGATAAGCGGTTTATTCATTTTGAGGACAATATTGATGATGTTGTTGAAGAAATTCAAAAATTGTTAAAGGATTAATCGGATAATTTCTTATGTACTAGATAGTTCCATACGATAATACATAAAAATTTAATAGTGAGTAATTGATTAGATTTAGCTTTCTTACTGCATAAAAAAGAAGGCTTCGTAGCAAAAGATTCAAATATGAATGGACTAGAAAAGGTAAGACTTGTTGAGGATATCAGCTCTGAACTACAAGCCCAAATGACCTTCTCAGATATTGAAAATTATTTTCTTATACATGGAGTTCCTTTAGAAGATACTAGCTCTTACAGCAGCAAAAGAGTTTATTCTAAGAAAATGCTTGGACAAGTTAGTGAAGAGTTATTATTCAAAATTGCAAATGAAATTGGACTAAAAAATCTACCTAGGAATATTGTCAATAGCTCAGAGGTTTATATATGGGAAGGTGGATACTTTAAGCTATTTTTGAGCCATTTATCTTCTTTTAAAAACCAAACTTCGAATCTTCAGTTGGCTCTTAAAAAATACGCTATTTCTGGTTTTGTTGCTCACAAAAACATTGAGCCAACAAAAGAGTGGCTTAATGAAATTGAAGGGGCATTAAGGAATATGGATGCTCTGGTAGCTATTCTTACTCCAGGCTTTGAAGAAAGCAGATGGTGTGATCAAGAAGTTGGGGTAGCAATTGGTCGTGATGTGTTAGTCATTCCAATTAAAAAAGGATTAGACCCTTATGGTTTTATTGGAAAGTTTCAAGGAATTCAGGCAGAGAACAAAACAGTTGCTCAAGTTGCGAATGCTATATTTGAAGTATTAGTCAAATCACCAAAAACGAAGTATAAGATTTTAATTTCGCTTTCAGAAGCTTTATCAAAAGCTCAATCAGTTGAAGAGGTAAGAGAAAAACTTTCTATTTTAAACTCGTTGGAAGGTATTCCAACTGATATTTTAGAAAAGCTTAAACTGCAAATACTAGATAACTCTTGGCTAATGAGCTCTTGGGAGCAAATAGAAAGTATTAATCTTATGCTAAGTAAGAACAAAATTAACAGTATTCAACTTGAAAAATAGAATTACTCTAAGCTTGAGGGCTACCGTTCGGTATATGCATTATGCTTTGCTAATAAATATCTATAGGTTGAATACTTTATACTTTCAGTACAGTTATTTACAGAACTCCAAGTAAGAGCTTTCTTGCCATTCTGGCAAGTGGGTAGCTAAAGGTTATTTTTGAAGTTTGGTAGAAGATTTGAACTACCTAAAGCTTGTTTTATAGCTTTAGGTCTTATGAGAAGCATCAAAAAATGCTTTGAGTATGGCTTGATAGCTAAAGCTCGTAATAGGGCTTTAGCTATTTAAAATAATATTGTTATGCTTTTTCTAAGCGCCATTGGTAGAAGCGAGTAATAAAGGTTTTACCCGCAAACCAAATACCTTTTACTTTTTGGATTAACTCACCATCGTAATAGCTTTGTGAACATTCGCCTGTCTCTTCATTTACGTTAACATCGTAATGAAGTTTTATAAGTCTATTCTTGCTTTTGATATTTAAGCCACCCATAGTTAGCGTGTAAGCTTGCCAGTCGCTATTATCAGCAGCAGAATGCGCTAGTTCTAATAGCGAATTCCTTCTAATTGGACTGAATATTTTTTCTGGTAAGTGCGGGTGAGTAGTTTGTAGAAACTTTCAGTGGTATGACTCATCCGGCTACAATTGCCGGTAATCGGCTCACCATTGAACTGCAATTTGTCATTTCAAATGAGAAGATCGGTTGCCAAGTATTTAACTTTAGGCAACCATATCTAATTCTGTTTTGGTACGACTTGTCCGGCCTCAATTGCCGTTAAGTGGTTCACCATCACAGGGCTCCATTATCAGTGTTGGCGATTTACTCGTCAATACTGTCGATTCTTACAGTTTTCGCCTCTGGTTAAGTTTTCATTTAATAATTCAGAAACTATTTCAGAGTTAAAAATTGTTAAACTTTCTGGCAGGTAAAAACATAACTACATATTGATTGGCTTGGAAGTTACTAAGATAAAGTTTTTAAAAGTAGTTTAGTTTTTTGCGCAGTTTGATTTGTTTTTATCTTTTTCAAACAGCTATTTAATTTATGGATTCGGCAGTTTTAGGGGCTAACAAATCTCATTTTTTGAATATCACCCCTAATAATTTCATCAAAAATATAATTACTAATGACCAAAGTAATAGTGAAAATTATTAAAGTCTATTGAGGTAGACTTTAATGGAGGTGCTGCCATTATTTGAAAATAAAGTCTACTAAACTGGACTTTATTGTGACCTTTTAAGTTTAAAACTGTAAAAGTCTTTTAAAGTAGACTTATTTTATTTTATGGTGCAGGTTGAAATAAAAGTCTGATAGATTAGACTTTTATAGAAACATTGTTCAAATTGAGATTGTGATGGCAAAGAAAGTTAAAGCGAGTAAATCCCCAGATTTAAGTAGAGCGTTCACACCTTCTTTGCTTGGTGACGTTATTAAAGCGAAGAGAACACAAAGCAATATCACGCAAACTGACGCTGCATTACTTTCGGGTATATCAAAGCAGACATACATAAATATTGAACAAGGTAGTGCAGATGTAAAATTGGCCTCGTTAATGAAAGTTGTCTCGGCATTAGGCGTTAAGATATCAATTGAGCCATGGCAAAGTGATAGTACAGTTAACTCACCTCTGGAGGATGAGAATGACGTCTGGGTTTGATAGATATACACTCGACATAATTTATAGCCAAAAGCTGGTTGGTAAATTACATCTTTCTAGAGAAAGCGATAATTTATCATTGAGTTATCAACAAGAGTGGGTGGATGAAGGCTTTCCAATATCTCCTCATTTACCTTTTGGACATGACATACCTTCTGTCAATATCAGACGTTTTTTACAAAATTTACTACCCGAAAATAAGGGCCTAGATTATTTAATAGATTACTTAGGGGTATCACGGACGAATGTATTTGCTCAGATCGGTGGAATTGGTAAAGATACCTCTGGGGCTATGATGTTTTTACCTGAAGGTGCTTTAAACGATAAAGTAAAAAGTAACTTTATCGCTATTAGTGATGCTGAACTGATCAAAAGGTTATCTGATCCTCAACTATGGCATTTGGAAGTCTGGGACGGCAAACCAAGATTGTCAGTAGCAGGTGTTCAATCAAAATTAAATGTATTGTCAGTTGATAGCAAGTTAGGTTTTGGTGAAGGAGACCTTTGCTCTACCCATATTATTAAGTTTGAAAAGAATAATCAGCAACATCTTGTTATAAATGAATTTGTAACAATGAAACTTGCAAAACTAGCTGGGTTTAGTGTTGCAGAGGTTGAACTTAAATATTTTGATCACCACCCTGCGTTACTTGTAGAAAGGTTTGATAGAAAATTGTTTAGCCCCGAAAGTGTAAAGCGCAGGCATATGATTGATGCATGCCAAGCTTGTAATCTAGGGGTTGATAAAAAGTACGAAAGAAATTTAGGTAAGCAGCGAGATGTTCGTCACATTCGCGATGGTGCAAGCTTTGAAAAATTGTTTGCGCTATCTGAACTCTGCGAAAACCCAATAGCAGCAAAAATTGAAATTTTAAAGTGGGCGTTATTTAATCTTTTTATCTACAACTCAGATGCACATGGCAAAAACTTTAGCTTTTTTGTGCAAAAATCAGGTCTAACCCCAGCGCCATTCTATGATTTAGTAAACGTTAAAATGTATCCAGAGTTTGAACAGGATCTAGGTATGAGTATAGGAGATGAGTTTGACCCTGATGCAATTAATGCCTATCAGTTAGTTGACTTTGCAGATGAAAATGGAATTTCAAAAAAGTTACTACAAAGCCATCTAACTAAAATAGCGACAAGTATTAAAAATAATTTACAACAGGCAATATCGCTTGTTGATAGCCCTTCAGAATCACAAGTGTCATATCTAAAGCATTACTTTGATATAGTTAATGCTCGTTGTGATCATTTTCTTGAGCAGGCAAATGTAATCCCTGATATCGAACTATAGTTTATAGCTTAGAAATTAACGTTTGATTGTTAATTTCTAAGCTGCAGAGTTATTACTCGTTTTTAAACTAAATTAACCCGTTACTTTTTCAAGCTCGCCTGTGCGCCATGGTTCAATGATGATTTTGATATGGTCGTTTGGTTTAAATAAAGTATCAAATGCACCTTGTACGCCGTCTATCCCGACTTTACCAGTACGCATTTTTTGCCATGCAATTTTGCCTGACGCAATGTTCTCAAGTGATTGTGCAAACTCTTCTGGCTGGTAGTAATAAGAGAAAATAAGGTCGAGCTCTTTCACTGTGGCATAGGCAAAGTTAACGTTTAGTGGCGCGGTATGTACACCTGTTACAATGATTTTTGCTTTTGCCGGTGCACGTAAAATGTAGTCGTTCAATAAGCGGCTTACACCGGCACATTCAAAAATAACGACCTTGTTGTTACCCGCAAGTGCTGCGGCTGTAGCAACTTCATCATCTTCCATAGGGTTAACATATTCTGTGGCGCCAAATTCAAGGGCAATTTGTTTTTTGCTCTCTTGTGGATCAGAGGCAACGATGTGTTTTACGCCTTGAAGCTTTAACGCGGCAATCGCGGCAAGGCCAATTGGGCCACAGCCAACCACAATGGCAACATCATCATTATGCATTTGTGAGCGGTTTACTGCGTGCAGGCCAACAGCAAGTGGTTCTGTAATGGCTGCCGCTTCTGATGGAACAGCATCAGGGATAGGTAATATTAAGGCTTCATCAACAATAAAGTATTCAGAGTAGGCACCATATAGCCCAGGGGTTACACCTACGCCAGCGCCGCCAGCAGAAAGTAAAATAGGCACAGAGGTTACGCGGGTGCCTTTAGCTAATTCGCCTTTAGTATTTGGGCCGTAGCTAACGATTTCTGCCGCGTACTCATGGCCTAATAACACTTCTTGGTCATCGCCTGCATCTTTAGCCATGATGCCAAGGTTTTTATAGATATCGAATACATCGCTGGTGTGGCGGGTTATATGAATATCAGAACCGCAAATACCGCAAGCTAGGCTTTTTACCAGTACTTGGCCGGGTCCAGGTGTAGGAATATCAATTTGTTTTACATGCAGCTTGCCATTTTGCATGGCAACAGAATTCATTTGGCTCATATGTGTGTCCTCAATTCACCTTATTTGTGAATTATTAGACTAAAGTAAAGCGCCTGCCTTAATCTTGACTTTTTACGACAAAAACACAGCTTATTACGACATGCCTGTTTATAAACTGCTCATTGTGGAATATTTAAAGTAAAAACCCTCAAAGTGATAAGGGTTTTTACTTTATTAAGTCTTAGCCGAAGTAGGCTGTATTGAGGTATAAATGAGTTAATACTCCAGCAAAGTAACCTAGTAAAATGACCGGCGACCATTTTAAGTGGCTATTAAATGTGTAGATCCCTCGCGCTTGACCCATTAGTGCAACTCCTGCCGCAGAGCCAATTGATAACAGGCTGCCACCAATTCCTGCTGTTAGCGTAATAAGCAGCCATTGACCGTGCGACATATCAGGCATCATTTGTAACACTGCAAACATCACTGGAATGTTATCGACTACCGCTGACATTAAACCAAGAATAATGTTCGCACCGGTAGCAGACCAGTTGTTATAAAGTAAGTCAGAAAGCAGCGCTAAGTAGCCGATAAACCCTAAGCCTCCAACACAAATAACGATGCCATAGAAGAACAAGAGCGTGTCCCACTCGGCTCTCGATACACGGCTAAATACATCAAAAGGAACAACGTTACCTAAGCGAGATAAGCGCTCTTTGTCACCTTCACGCTCTGCCATGGCGCGCTTTCTGGCAAGAGAGCCGGGGAGTGTCACGCGTAAGAAGTAACCAAAAAACTGTAAATAGCCAAGACCCATCATCATGCCCACAACCGGTGGTAAACCAAAGGCGGTTTTTAACACCACCGCGGTGAGTATTGTCAGTAAGAATAAGCACAATATGCGAAGCGCACCGCGTTTAAGTTCAATATCTTCATCGGCCGTATCCGGGTGACGGTTATTGATAAATAAAGACATAACAAATGCAGGAATAATATAGCTGACTAAAGCTGGTAGGAATAAAACAAAAAACTCGGTAAAGGCAACAACATCGGCTTGCCAAACCATCAGTGTCGTGATGTCACCAAACGGGCTGAATGCGCCACCGGCATTTGCGGCTATTACAATATTGACGCACGACATAGCAATGAAGCGGTTATCATTTGCTGCTACCTTCATTACCACTGCACATAAAAGTAGGGCAGTAGTTAAGTTATCGGCTACAGGTGAAATACAAAATGCCAGTACACCGCTTATCCAAAATAATTGCTTGTAGCTAAAGCCTCTAGCAACCAGCCAGCTTCTTAGGCCATCAAATAAACGACGCTCTTCTAGGGCGTTGATATAGGTCATCGCAACGAGCAAAAATAGCATTAACTCCGAAAACTCTAACAAGGCGTGACGAAATGCGTCGGTGCTAAGATCAGATAAGTTTTGTGCACTGTACTGCCAAGCAATAAGGGTCCAAATAATCCCGGCTGCAACCAATACGGGTTTTGATTTGCGTAAGTGAATTTTTTCTTCGAGTATGACGAGCACATAAGCAAAGATAAAAATAACAAGGCATATAATGCCAACAGGATGGGTGAGTAAATCGATAGTACCAGTTGACGCAGCATGAGCTTGGCCACCGAAACATAGCAAGGAAAGGAGCAATCCTTGTGTTAGTTTTTTCATTGTATATTCCAATTAAATCATCTTAATTTCGTTACGGTTTAAGTAAATGTAGCTGCAGACATTTTAGATTCATTCTTTGCTTTATGTAACAAATTGGTAACTAAGATGTTGGTATTTTGAATATAAATACGGGTGATGGCGAGAGCAGACCAGTTATATAATTTATAACTTAATCAATGGTTTGAGGTTTTAAAGTAATAAAGGGCTGCAATTAGCAGCCCCAACTTGAAAATTATGCAAAGTGTTTTTCTAAATCGTCAGAGCCACCAATGTGCTCACCGCCTATGAATACTTGCGGCACTGTCTCACGACCAGAAATCGCTTTTAAACTAGTTAATGAAGCGTGTTGACCTAATACGATTTCTTCGTACACATAACCTTTCGTCTCTAGTAACGCTTTAGCTTTTGTACAGAACGGACAATTAGGCTTGGTAATAATACTCACTGATTCTGGTTTTACCTGTGCTGGGTTAATGTATTCGAGCATGGTATCTGCATCAGATACTTCAAACGGGTCGCCAGGCTTTTGTGGCTCGATAAACATTTTTTCGATAACGCCGTCTTTTACCAGCATAGAATAACGCCAACTGCGCTTACCAAAACCTAAGTCGTTTTTATCGACTAGCATACCCATGCCGTCGGTAAATTCGCCGTTGCCGTCTGGCAATAAAGTGATATTTTGCGCTTCTTGGTTTTGTGCCCATGCATTCATTACGAAGGTATCGTTTACAGAAATACATACAATTTCATCAACACCGTTTTGTTTAAATACAGCCGCAAGCTCGTTATAACGTGGCAAGTGAGTTGATGAACATGTTGGTGTAAATGCACCTGGTAATGCAAATAGCACAACTGTTTTACCTTTAAAAATTTCGTCAGTGGTCATTGATTTCCACTGCTCGTCTACACGTGTTGCGAATGTAACGTTTGGTACTTTTTGGCCTTCGATATTGTTTAACATTGTTTTGATTCCTCTTGATTTGTTGAGTGCCATTATGCGATTTAATTTATGATAGCTCCAATCGTTTGTTTGTATTAGTATGATAGGTAAAAGCTATTGGTGGTGTAATATGAATTTAAAAGACTTTGAATACGTTAAAGCGGTTGCACAATATAAGCACTTCAGAAAAGCAGCTGATGCTTGCTATGTCAGCCAACCGACATTAAGCGGGCAAGTTAAAAAGCTTGAACAAGAGCTGGGAGTTGTTATTTTTGACCGTTCAACAAAGCAAGTCACGTTGACTGTGCAAGGTGAACAACTTCTTAAGCAGATCACACTGATCCTAGATCAAACCCAAGTGCTTAAAGAAATAGCTGCCAGCTCACATGACCCACTAAAGGGTAAAATCAATGTCGGTATTATTCCTACCATTGCACCTTATTTACTGCCAACACTCTTAACTTCTATGAAGCAGGCATTTAGTGAAACCCAGTTTTCATTTATAGAAATGCAAACAGCGCAAACGCTGGTGGCCCTTGATAATGGTGAGATTGATATTGCAATTGTTGCTGATGTTGCCGATTTAGCGCCTTATCATGTGTCACCGCTTTATAAAGAAGACTTTTTAGTTGCGGTTTCTGAGCAACACGCTTTAGCACAACATACTGAAGTTGCCTTAGCTCAATTACATGAATGTGACTTATTAATGTTAAACGAAGGGCATTGCTTTAAGGAGCAAGCTGAGCAATTTTGCTTTTCAGCTGGGGTTGAAGTCTCGAATCAATATAAAGGTAACAGTATTGAAACCTTACTCGCGCTGGTGGCAATGGATGATGGGGTAACCTTTGTTCCTAAGCTTGCATGTACACCACGTGAAGGAGTGAAGTATTTAGCTATAACACCAAACCAGCAACGCCAAGTTGTCATTGCAACTCGTAAGCACTACCCACATATAGCTGGTGTTGAGCAATTAGCTAACTGGCTAAATGCTCATGAAGGCCTACAAGCTCATTTACTCACTAGCAGCTAATTCAACAATATCGTTAATTTGAATGTTAGGCAGTGGTTGCTTATCTATACTCATGGCAACCGCTGATTGCTGATAAAGCTGAGTCACTTTTATTTGATTAAGTGTGGTGATTTTGTGCGGGAGTTTATTACCCTGTGCATCCGTTAGGTAATTATGATGGGCTATATTTAAAATTTGCCCTTGCTCAAGCCCATGCGCCTTACCCAAGTTGATGATTAGTCTGTCGTTTTCGATATGCAGTATTTTACCTTGGGTGGGTAAGCAGGCCATGGCTGCTTGTAAGTCATAGGTTAGGGTTTGGTTTATATCGCTAATAGCTTGGCCATAGTCAGTTGCCCAAAATCGGTCGCTATATACATCGATGATCTCAGTCTTTTTATACGGCCAAATACCTTCTGTTTGGTAGCTTTTTTGCCAGAGCTTTTCGTAAGTGGTGCCATCAAATAAGACGTAATCTACTTTGTATGCACGCTTGAAACTATCATCTTGCCAAAATGCATAATCGTTATTGATCTTATGGTTAACCGATAAATCACGAATACGGCTCAGTAATACATATTGCGAGTTACTGCGGCTAGTGATCTCTTCAAGTAGCGCATTACTGTAATCGTATTGCTGAGTGAAAAAATGATCTACTCGCAACGGCATATTGTAATAGGCTGTCGGTTTAGCTGCCATTTGCGTATTACTTAAGCTGGCATATAAGTGTTCACTAATGGCTTTGTTTACGTCAAAAATTTGGCCCATACGCGCTTGCTCGCGATTGGCGAGTTGGCTTTGTGTCACGGCAATAAATTTGGTGTATTGGTTTGCAGGGCATTCTTCTGCTTGAGCAAAAATATCGAGGCGAAGCGTGATGGCATAGGTGTCGTTATGGCGATCTTCGCTGATCAATTCTATTTTCTGGATTTCACCATGGCTGCTTATTTTTAGCTGATCTTGCGTCAAAACCCCGTCAACTAGTGTCTGTACAGAGCTTACTCGAGCGCCAGAAAACACTAAAGCTTGAGTTATGGCGTCTTTAATGGCGGCAGATTTGGCTTGGCTCGTATCGCCATTTTTTACAACTGCATGGCCTGTAGATTCAAACCACTGCGCTAAGCTATTGTTAGAAAACAAAATTGTAAAGGCTAAGCCAAGGCCTTTTAAGCTGGCTATTGTTTTATTTTTCATGCTGACACCTAGCATTAAAACCAATGAATAACCTAAATGAGCAAGGACTGTACCACAGTGGCATTAAACGTGCATATTTGTAGCCAAAGAGTTTTAAGCGGAAGCAAATTATGCGAGCACTTCTATTCGGTGGGCTGGTTGCCTGCGCAGCATTAACCGGCTGCAGTAGTATTTTTGATAAACATGTAGAATACACTTACATTGAGCCAGATAGCTACCCAGTGCTAAAAGCCGTGGGTTATGCGCCAATTAGTGCTCAACCAGGTAGCAATGAATCGCAGCGTACTCTACTTGCGATTAAAGCCTCAAAGCTTGAAGCTTACCGCGAGCTTGCTGAGCAAGTTTACGGGCAAAGAATTTCCGCAGGCACTACAGTGCAAAACAGCATTGCTCATAATGATCAATTACAAAGCCAAGTACAAGGTGTGATCAAAGGTGCACAGGTTATTAAAACCTATGCAGTAGGGGATACCTACGCAACTGAATTACAGCTTGATATGAAGCGAGTACACGATTTATACATCGGCGAAGTAAAACCGCGCCAAGTGAAAAAAGTAACGTATTATTAGGTGCAACTTAGTATTGGCTTGCTGTATAAGCCCAGCAAATTCTGCAAGCATTAAAAAAGCGCGATAACTTAGTTATCGCGCTTTTTTAATGAAATAGTATTTAGGCTTTCAAGTTGTGAACGATTTTCTTATCGCCTTGAATCACGCTACCGCCTTGGTCGTAGGTCATCGATGATGGTGCGCCGATTAAAATATCTTTAAGTTGCTTAACACTCAACTGTGCTTGATGGGCCGCGTGAGCGTTTACATCGTTTTTCTTTTTGCAGCTTGCTAGGAGAGTATTTACTTGCTTAATAAGTGCACTTACTTCGTCATCTTGCGATTCGTTGTGCGCAACAAGCTTTTGCACTTCTTTATCAATGGTTTGAATTTGTTGGAGCAAAGAGATTTTTTGTTGGGCAATACTCTTTAATCCGTCGCCACGCTTTGCAGCAATGGCTGTCAACTCATCATCTAACAGCGCAGCAATAGACTCCAAGCACGAAACTTGTTGTGTTAATTTGCTAGCTATTAAATGATTATGATCAGCCATAGACATCAAACTCGAATGCAGCGATGTTCTTTGCTAGCTTTTCAGCATCAATTTGGTATTTACCTTCACTGATTGCTTTTTTCAGCTCAGCCACTTTATTGCTATCAAAGCCAGATGATTGCTCTGCTTTTTCTTGCAAAGATTTTAGCTGTTTAGCTTGAGGAGTTAAGCTCACAGAATCTGCACTTGCTTTTGGTGCGGCCGATTTTGCAGCGGCTGCATTAGCATTATCTTTTTGTAAATCAAGCTTTTTTTGCTTGGTATTTGTCAACACAGAAGGCTGTTGTTGACCATTATTGACATTGCTTACCATAATTTTGACCTATACATTACCCAACATATGCCTTTATATCGGCGGGCACAGCGGATACTTTAGCATAAATATAAAAAATTAAATATTTACTTGTACAGACTCGACCCCATCCACACGTGCATTTAATACTTTACCTGATTTTTTGTTTTTTACACGTACTAATTCGTCTAACGTACCATCTTCTAGAGCAATTCCGGTGGTTTTAATTCTTAACCCGCGTAATGAAGCATAGATAGTTACATTATCGCCTTTACAAACCATACAAACTTGGCTCATAACAATAGGTGTGCCGTCACGTAAATTGCGCTTACTGCGACTGCCAATAAGTATAGCCTCATCTTGAACATATTGCGTTCTAACAAATTGCTTTGGCTTCATTTCGAGGCGTAAATGTTCAGGGCGAATGACCTCTCCACGGGCTAAATTAGTGGTAACAACAACCACAGGTTCGAGCTCAATAATGCGCACGTGAACGTATTGGGTCCAACTATTTAAATCTTGGCACTTAAGTTGTACAGTTACCTGCCGATTAAAAGGAGGCTCTGTTGGTAACTCTTTGTTAATTGGTGACTCACATAACCTCTCAGGAATGCGACTATCTAATGGTAAAGCACTAATTTGAGGTGTGGTGTCCAGATCAGGGAGCTGCTCGCTAACAAAATCGATGGCGATTTGTTGAAGTTGCTCGGTATTATAAACTTCTGCCTGTAGTTGTGTTGTAAACAACAGGCTAGTAAGAAAATAAAAAACACTGTATCTTCGGCTTTTTTTTAACAAACTCATATTGTTTCGACTATGCTTATGGTTGAAAACAAGGTATAAATATTTTGCGTCAAAAAACAGACGCTTTGTAACCTTATGTAGCTTTAACACAAAGAAGGCAATTATTGTTCCAGCTCTGATTGTTTATCTTTAGGAGATTGAAATGGCAGGCATTTTAGACTCAGTTAACCAGCGTACTCAGTTGGTTGGGCAAAACCGCCTTGAATTACTATTATTCAAACTCAGAGGGCGACAACGCTTTGGTATAAACGTGTTTAAAGTAAGAGAGGTTCTGCAATGTCCACCACTTACTAACATGCCTAAATCAAATGCGTACATTCGCGGTGTTGCGCATATCCGTGGTCAAACTATCTCTGTTATTGATTTATCGATGGCTGTAGGTGGCCCTGCAATTGAAAATATCAAAGACAGTTTTATCATCATTGCTGAGTACAACCGTTCAGTGCAAGGGTTTTTAGTTGGTGGTGTTGAACGCATCGTGAATATGAACTGGGAAAAAATAATGCCGCCGCCTTCGGGAGCCGGACGTTATTCTTACCTAACTGCGGTCACTGAGATTGAAAACGAATTAGTTGAAATTCTCGATGTAGAAAAGATATTAAACGAAATTTGCCCAGTTAACACTGAAGTGAGTGCTGAAGTAGTTGGTGAAGGTGAGATTCAGCGTGACTTGGGTGAGCGTATTGTCTTTATTGCTGATGACTCTGCAGTAGCTCGAAACCAAGTCAAGCGTGCGCTTGAACCTCTAGGTGTACAAACTGAACTAGCTAAAAACGGAAAAGAAGCACTTTTACGTTTAAGAGAGATTGCTCAGCTCGATTGTCAAAATGATATTACTGAACGTGTTGGTCTATTAATATCTGATGTAGAAATGCCAGAAATGGACGGTTATACCTTAACCGCTGAAATTAAGGCAGATCCAAAATTATCACCTTTGCATGTGATCTTGCATACCTCTTTAAGTGGGGTGTTTAACCAAGCAATGATCGAAAAAGTGGGTGCTGATGATTTTATTGCAAAATTTAACCCAGATGAATTAGCGACAGCTGTGAAGAAGTGGGTTCATTGTGATTAATTATTTATAGGTGGTATTACTTTGGAAAATAAGCATTTACAACAAAGCGAATACGATCAATTCCGCTCTTTTTTAGAGCAACAATGTGGCATTGTGCTTGGCGATAATAAACTTTATCTAGTTAAAAGCCGCCTTGCGCCGCTTATGGCGCGTTTTAATGTTGAGTCTTTATCACAGTTGGTAAGTAAAACACTAAGCCCTCATGAGAGGCAGCTTCGTGCCGCTGTCGTTGATGCGATGACAACCAATGAAACGCTTTGGTTTCGTGACCAATATCCGTTTGAGTTATTGAAAACAAAACTATTTCCTGAACTTAAAGATGTGCGTAGGCCACTAAAAATATGGTCAGCGGCAAGTTCATCAGGACAAGAGCCGTACTCAATTGCCATGTCTGTTGCCGAGTTCCAATCTAAAAACCCAGGTGTATTAAAGATGGGTGCGCAAATTATTGGCACTGATATCTCTAATACCATGCTTGATATGTGCAAGAATGCTGAGTATGACTCGCTGGCGCTCGCTCGTGGCTTGTCGATGGAGCGTCGTCAAAAGTTCTTCAAGGACAGCGGTAATGGAATGGCTCAGGTAGTTGACCCTATACGTAAAATGGTCAGCTTTAGACATTTAAACTTACTCGATTCATATGCCCTAATGGGCAAGTTTGACATCATATTTTGCCGTAATGTGTTGATTTACTTTTCACCAGAAGTAAAAGCTAAAATCATTTCTCAATTTGCTCAAGCTTTAAACCCGAAAGGTTACCTGTTTTTAGGTGCGTCAGAATCAATGGCGGGCTTAAGTGATAGCTTTGATATGGTTCGTTGTAACCCAGGTATCATCTATCAGAAAAAGTAAACTCTCCTTAGCAACCTAGTCCTTAGGTTGCTAAATTTACCTATTTTTCAGTCTCTTATATAAATCAAATTACTCCTAAATTTTTGGCTTAGCTTTTGCATTAACCACTACAGAGTCAATTTTTTGGAGATGGTTATGGCTATCAGTTTTGATAAAGCATTTGGTGTTCATCCTCATGCGATGTTGATCCGTTCACAACGCGCTGAGTTATTAGCGACAAATATCGCTAATGCTGATACGCCGGGCTATAAAGCGAAAGATATCGATTTTGCCTCGGCATTAAAAGCGGCAAAAAGCAACCAACAAGGCGGCAATAGCATGGTAAGAACCGATGCTAAACATATTGCCGGGGGCAGTCGTTTTGTTGGCAGCGCAGAAATGTTTCGTACGCCAAATCAAGCAGATACAGGTGATGGTAACTCAGTCGATATACAAGTGGAACGAAACTTGTATGTACAGAACTCATTAGAGTATCAGGCAAGCCTGCAATTTATGAGTAGTAAAATTAAAGGCCTTAAAAAAGCCCTCGGTAGTCAAGGAGCTTAATCATGAGTTTGTATAATGTTTTTGATATTTCAGCAACCGGTATGAGTGCGCAAAATGTTCGCTTAAATACCACAGCCAGTAATATCTCGAATGCAAATACGATTAGTTCTAGTCAAGATCAGACATATCGAGCGCGCCACCCTGTTTTTGCTGCAGAGTTGACTAAAGCGTCAGCATCACAAAGCAATCCTCAGGGCTCTTCTGTTGGCGTTAAAGTGTTAGGCATTGTAGAGAGTGATAAACCTCTACAAATTGAATATAACCCGAACCACCCAAGTGCGGATGAAAATGGTTATATCTACAAACCTAACGTTAATGTTGTAGAAGAAATGGCAAATATGATTTCTGCCTCTCGCTCTTACCAAACAAATGTGCAAGTTGCTGATGCAGCTAAGCAAATGTTAAGTAAAACACTGTTGTTAGGACAACGGTAACCGAGGATAAGTTATGAGTAACGACATCAGCTCTGCATCATCATCCTATATGGATAGTTTGCGTTGGAATCAAAGTAGTACGCAAACAACTGAAGAAGACAACAACACGCTTTCTCAGGAAGATTTCTTTTCGTTGTTAACACAGCAGTTGTCGTTTCAGGATCCGAGTAATCCTGCTGATAACGATCAAATGATTGCGCAGATGACGAACTTTACCATGGCTGAAGGTATTTCAAACTTAAACGAGAAGTTTGATTCACTCACTGCATCAATGACATCAAATTCTGCGTTACAGGCTTCGACTCTTGTTGGTAAGCAAGCGTTACTTGAGTCTGACACCATTGATTTTGATGGCGAAAATCTAGCTAAAGGGTCGGTGGTTGCAGAAACCGCTGTTGAATCTTTAACGCTAAGAATAACGGATTCATCAGGCCAGTTAGTGCGTACCATTGAATTAGGTTCTCAGTCAGCGGGTGCACTTCGTTTTGAATGGGATGGTAAAGACAATGATGGCAATGTGCTACCTGAAGGTGAATATGACATCAGTGCTGAAGGCTTTGTAAATGGAGACTACAGCAGTATGCCAATGGCGACCTTTAAGAATATTGAAAGTGTCAATATTAATGGCGCAAGCGGCATTATCGTAAATACAAAAGAGGGTGCGGTTAGGCTAACTGATATAGCTGAAATCGCATAAGTAAAAAAGGTTTGGGTTAGCTTAGGCTAAGAGATAGGTTAGAGGTGAGTTATGAGCTTCAATATTGCATTAACAGGCTTAGCAGCCGCGCAAAAAGATTTAGACGTTACCGCAAATAACATTGCTAACGTTAATACTACGGGCTTTAAAGAGTCTCGTGCAGAGTTCGCTGATGTATACGCATCATCAGTATTTAGTTCTGGTAAAACAAAAAATGGTGACGGTGTAAGAACAACAATGGTGGCACAACAATTCCACCAAGGTTCGTTATCTTTCACAAATAACTCACTTGACTTAGCGATCACTGGTGAAGGTTATTTCGCAATGGCGAATGACCTAGGTGCACAAGACTTCACATATACCCGAGCAGGTGCGTTTAAATTAAATAAAGATAACTTTGTAGTCGATGCTAATGGCAACTATCTACAAGGTTTCCCTGTTGATGAAGCAACCGGTGATACCACTTCTGTTAGCTTAAGTACATCTTCTGCACTACAAATTCCTGATGCATCAGGTTCACCACGTGCAACCACGAATGTTTATTCATCTTTTAATCTAGACTCTCGAGCAACTTCACCGTCAGTGACGCCGTTTGATCCTGAGACAAGTGCTTCATATAACAGCTCAACATCAACAACAGTGTATGATTCATTAGGTGAGCCACATATTTTACAATTCTTTTTTGTGAAAACTGATTCAACAACTACTGGTAATGAAAATGAGTGGGAAGTGTATGCTACTTTAGATGAAAAACCGTTTGCTGCGGATGGTACTGAGCAAACTACGTCGCCATACACGCCTATTTCGACTTTTCAGTTTGACTCAAGTGGTTTACCACTAAATACAGATGGTGTAGCAAACACTGACACTACGTTTGACCCATTAACGTTACCAAATGGTGTTGGTGCTGCGGCAGGCTTATCTGACTTACTTTCTAATGGTGCCAGCTTCCCAGATGATGTCACTATTAATTGGCGTGATGAAGCAGCAACAACAAATAAAATTCCTACTCAGTATGCTAGTAACTTTGAAGTAAAAGCACTGGAACAAGATGGTGCGACTGTAGGTCGTCTATCAGGTATCGATATCGGTTCTGACGGTAAAATTGTTGCTTCATACAGTAATGGTGATACTTCATTCCTAGGTCAAGTTGCGATGGTACGCTTTTCGAACTCACAGGGTTTACAACAAGTGGGTGATACGGCCTGGAAGAAGAGCCTTACATCAGGTGAACCTATTGCTGGCGAACCAGGTTCAGGTACCTTGGGTTCAATTAACTCATCTGCGCTTGAACAATCAAACGTTAACCTAACTAACGAACTTGTTGACTTGATTAGTGCGCAGCGTAACTTCCAAGCAAATTCACGTGCGCTTGAGGTTAACTCAACACTACAGCAAAACATCCTACAGATCCGTTAATTTTAACGGCTCTAAGCTTAATCCGACACGAAGGCTGCTCCCTCTATTGGCAGCCTTTTTTCATTCTAATTATTCATTTTTCTCTTCTATTTTAGCGTCAATTTTACTTTGGCACTTTTATTGCATTTCTTAGTTATCGTATTTTTAGTGAGTCAATGTTATGGACAAAATGGTCTACATTGCCATGTCGGGTGCTAAGCAAAGTTTGCGAGGTCTTGAACTCAAGGCCAACAACCTTGCGAATGCTAACACCACTGGCTTTAAAGCTGATTTTGCACAAGCTCGCTCTATGCAAGCCTTCGGTGAAGGTCTGCCATCTAGGGTGTTTGCAATGCAAGAACGCCCTGGATCTAATATGGAATCGGGTGGTTTTGTTGAAACTGGCCGCGAGCTTGATATCGCGATGAGTGACCGTGGTTGGTTGAGTGTACAAGATGCATCAGGCAATGAGGCGTACACCAAAACTGGCACATTAAACATTACTCCAGATGGCGCGTTGATCACTAGCCATGGCCGTCAAGTAATTGGCGAAGGTGGTCCAATCATTTTGCCATTACCTATCGAGA
Source organism: Pseudoalteromonas sp. P1-26 (assembly GCF_001401795.1). Lineage (NCBI taxonomy): Bacteria > Pseudomonadati > Pseudomonadota > Gammaproteobacteria > Alteromonadales > Pseudoalteromonadaceae > Pseudoalteromonas > Pseudoalteromonas sp. P1-26. The sequence continues at coordinate 159,345 of NZ_LKDX01000002.1, forward strand.
AAGTTGAGTTTAGTGAAGACGGTGCTATTCAGGTTCGCCCACAAGGTGCGCCAGCTAACTTTTTGGAAGTGGTTGATCGCTTAAAAGTGATTGAGGCTGATAACACTCAGCTTGAAAAAGGTAATGACGGTTTATTTCGACCAAAAGAAGACATGTTGGTCAATGACCTTTGTGGTTTTTGTGATATTTCACCAAACGTAAAGGTACTGTCGGGTACGCTTGAAATGTCGAACGTAAACCCAGTGCATGAAATGGTCGACATGATCAGCAATCAACGCCAATTTGAATTACAAGTTAAATTAATGAAAACAGCCGAAGAGCTCGACGAGCGTCAAGATCAGCTGTTACGCATTGTTTAAGATGACTGAGAGGGTAGAGTTATGAATCCTGCATTATGGATCAGTAAAACCGGGCTTGACGCCCAGCAAACCGATATTTCGGTGATCTCAAATAATCTCGCGAATGCCAGCACGGTCGGTTACAAAAAAAGCCGCGCCGTATTTGAAGATTTACTATATCAAAACATCAATCAACCAGGTGGCCGTTCGTCGCAAGACACTGAAATGCCATCGGGTTTAATGCTTGGTGCCGGTGCAAAAGTGGTTGCTAACCAAAAGAACTTTTCACAAGGTAACATGCTTACCACAGAAAATTCATTGGACTGGATGATCTCAGGTCCTGGCTTTTTTGAAGTGCAATTACCAGATGGCAACATTGCATACTCACGTAATGGTCAATTCACCACTGACGAAGATGGTCGCATTGTAACTTCTGGTGCGGGTTTTCCATTACAGCCAGAAATGAACGTACCAGACGATGCACAATCAATTACTGTTTCGCAAGACGGTGAAGTGTCGGTACGTATTTCAGGACAAGCAGAGAACGTGGTCATTGGTCAGCTAACAATTAGTGACTTTATTAATCCATCAGGTCTTGAGCCTATGGGGCAAAACTTATACACAGAAACCGCTGTGAGTGGCGCACCTGTGCAAGGGAACCCAGGTATCGATGGTTTAGGTACTGTGGTTCAAGGTTCACTTGAAACGTCTAATGTGAATGTAACAGAAGAGCTTGTTAACTTGATCGAAACGCAACGAATTTATGAAATGAATTCAAAAGTGATTTCAGCGGTTGATGAAATGCTTAGTTACATCAATCAACAGCTTTAATGGGTAGGAGGCAGCATGCGTAACATTATCTTAGTCACATCGGCAGCATTAATGCTGGGTGGTTGTATGACAACGCAAAATCATCATGTGGTTCAGGATGACCCTTACTATGCGCCTATGTATCCGGAGCCAACAACAGAGCCAATGGTACCAACGGGTTCGTTGTTTGATAGTTATTCAGCAGATGACTTGTACTCAGATAAAAAGGCATTGCGCGCGGGTGATATCATCACTGTTAAATTGCAAGAATCAACGCAAGCCACCAAAGCGGCAAAAACCGAAACCGACAAAGAAACGGACGCTAGTTTAGACCCTGTTATTGGGCTTGGCGGTAATCCAGTTAACATTGGCGGTGATAGCATTCAGTTTGGTATTGGTTCTGGGGCATCGTTTAAAGGTGATTCAAAGTCTAACCAATCAAATAGCTTATTTGGTGATATATCTGTCAATGTGATGCGTGTTCTACCGAACGGAAATTTGGTTATTCGCGGTGAAAAATGGCTCACTTTGAATACCGGTGAAGAATTTATTCGCCTTGAAGGTTTAGTTCGTCCTGAAGATGTTCAAGCAGATAACACGGTCACATCAAACCGTATTGCTAATGCGCGAATTCAATACTCAGGTAAAGGGCAAATTCAAGAAACGCAAAGTGCAGGTTGGCTGTCTCGTTTCTTTAGTAGTTCGCTTTTCCCATTTTAGAGGAATAAAGTCATGAATGGGTTTAAATACATCATCGCTCTTTGCTTAATTAGCCTGCAGTTTTCTGCACAGGCTGAGCGAGTCAAAGATGTATCTATGGTTGAGGGCGTGCGCGCAAACCAATTAGTGGGTTATGGTTTGGTTGTCGGTTTGCCTGGCACAGGTGAGCAAAGCCGATTTACCCAACAAAGCTTTAAAGCCATGTTAAATGGCTTTGGTATTACCTTACCTGATAGCTTAAAACCTAAGATTAAAAATGTTGCCGCTGTGGCTGTGCATGCAGAGTTACCGGCATTCAGAAAACCCGGTCAAACCATTGATATTACGGTTTCGTCTATTGGTAGTGCGGGTAGTTTACGTGGCGGTACTTTATTACAAACCTTCCTAAAAGGGGTTGATGGCAATACCTATGCGATTGCACAAGGCAGCTTAGTCGTAGGTGGTCTAGGTGCTGAAGGGGCAGACGGTAGCCGTGTAATTATTAACACACCCACAGTGGGTCGTATTCCAAACGGTGCCATTGTAGAGCGTGCTATTAAGAGCCCGTTTATGCAAGGTGACTACATTACCTTTAATTTAAATCGTCCTGATTTCACAACGGCTAAACGCTTAGAGCAAACGATTAATGATTTAGTGGGTCCTGACAGCGCTCAGGCAATCGATGCAGCTTCAGTACGAGTGTTAGCACCGCGTGATGCTTCTCAACGTGTTGCTTATTTGTCGACACTTGAAAACTTAGAGTTTAAGCCAGCAGACACAGCAGCAAAAATTATTGTGAACTCTCGCACAGGCACAATAGTGATTGGCAAAAACGTGAAGCTACAGCCAGCGGCGATTACACATGGTGGTTTAACGGTCACCATTGCTGAGCAGCAAAATGTGTCACAGCCAAATGCTTTAAGTGATGGTGAAACTACCGTTACCAATCAAAGTATTATTGATGTGAACGAAGATGATTCACGTGCTTTTGTATTTAATCCAGGTGTTAATCTTGATGATCTCGTGCGTGCAATCAATGAAGTTGGGGCCGCACCGGGTGATTTAATGGCAATCCTTGAAGCTTTAAAAGAAGCGGGGGCGATAAACGGGCAACTGGTTATCATTTAAATTAAAACGCGCTTTCGAGCGCGTTTTTTGTTTTAGTATTTCTTAAATCATTTAGCACACAAACATCAGCCAAAATCTTGGCTCTGAAGTTACTCCATTCCTGTATCAGTTATTAGCCATTCATTTATAAAGTTTTTTATTGGCGCAATTTTTGCATTTTAATTTTCATTATTAACTATTGTGTCAAAAAGCTGATGGATACAAATCATCTCGACAAGCAAAACTTTTTTGATTTAGGCAACTTAGACTCATTACGTCAAAATGCCTTAAAAAGTGATGCCTCTAGCGATGCGTCAAAAGAGGCGCTGAAAAAAGCGGCGGCACAATTTGAATCTATCTTCACTCAGATGCTGCTTAAAAGCATGCGCAAAGCAAATGAAGCGTTTGAAGATAAAGACAGCCCATTTAATTCAAGCGGCGTTAAATTTTTTGAAGAGATGCATGACCAACAAATGTCGGTTGAGCTTTCATCAAATGGTTCGCTCGGCCTAGCTGACTTGATTGTTCAGCAGCTCTCGCCAGATGGTAAAGAGTTTACACCAGGTTCTGTACTAAGAACGACGGCTGACTTTGATAGTGATAAACGCGCAAACGGTGTCCTTAATAGCACTACTGAGGCTAAGGCTAAACCACAAGCTGTCGAGGATACATCAGCGAACGAGCAATCAGAAAACCGCTTTGAAGATGCTGAGTCTTTCATTAGCTCTGTTTGGGAGCACGCTAAAAATGCGGCTGAAAAAATTGGCTTAAACCCAGCTGTGATGGTTGCTCAAGCAGCCCTTGAAACGGGCTGGGGTAAACACATCATCAGTAAAGCTGATGGCACAAGTAGTAACAACTTATTCAATATTAAATCGGATAGGAGCTGGCAAGGTGATAAAGCAAGCAAAGTCACGCTTGAGTTTGAACAAGGTGTGCCAGTTAAAAAGCAAGCAAGTTTTCGCTCTTATCAATCGATTAAAGACAGTGTGAACGACTTTGTGGATTTTTTAAATGAAAACCCACGTTATCAAGAAGCACTTAATAATACCGCAGAGCCTGCAGCCTTTTTAGATTCGTTACAAAAAGCAGGCTATGCAACTGATCCAAATTATGCCGATAAAATTAAGCAGGTATTGAAGCGCGTTGAGCTTCAAAGCGTCGCTGCTTCATTGGTACGTTAAGGAGTAGACCCTCATGTCATTTAGCTTATATGACATAGCAAATGCCGGTGTAAGAGCTAACTCTGAGCTTTTACAAACCACCAGTAAAAACATCGCCAACGTTAATACCGAGGGCTATGTGCGTGAGCGTACTGAGTTCACAACCATGATCGATAACCAAGTCGGCCGTGGTGAAACGTATCGCTTACTAAATGAATTTGCACAAAAGCAATTAAATAGAGATACCTCTAATAAAGCGTTTTTTGATCAGTTTGTAACTGAAGCAAGCCGTGTAGATAGCTTGTTTTCAGAAGAGTCAAACAGCTTATCAACGAGCGTAAATTCGTTTTTTAACAATGTACAAGAAAGCTTAAATCAACCGTCATCAACAGTAGCTCGTTCACTGGTCATGACGGATGCACAAAATTTGATTGATCAAATGGACAGGTTATCGAGCATTGTGGTTGACCAAAAAGCAGTAGTAAATGAGCAGCTAGAAATCTTTTCAGATGAAGCAAATAACCTGATCCAAAATATCAGTGATTTAAATACCAAGATTGCTTCGGTTCATGGTACTGATCGTGAGTCAGTATCAAGTGGTTTATATAATGAACGTGATAAAGCAATTCGTGATCTATCTGAGCTGATTGATATTGAAACACTCGATGGTAATAACGGCGAGAAACAAGTGTATTTAGGCTCTGGTCAAGCACTTGTCATGCAAAGTGGCACATTTAACCTGTTTTCATTCAGTGGCGATCCTGATCCGAACTTTAAAGAATTAAAACTTGATATAAACGGTGGCAAAGCCGTGCCGCTTGAAGTTGATGTGAGTAAATTGAAAGGCAAAATTGGTGGCTTACTGGCATTTCGTGACGATATTTTAGTTCCAGCGCAAAACCAACTTGGTCAAATGGGCTTAGCATTAGCCGATGCCTTTAACCAACAAAATAGCTTAGGTATGGACGCTAATGGTGAAATTGGTGGCGATATTTTTGCTATTCCAACGGTAGATGCGTTTGGTTATCAAGCGAATACGGGCACATCAACAATGACGGCAACCCTTGAACCTGGTAAAGGCAGCGAATTGCCAGCAAGTGATTTTATTGTGACCTATACAAGCGCAACCACTGTTGAGATTCAGGCAATTGATAATAAAGGTGAACCCATTGGCACCGCATCTACAGCGAATGTGACTGCCGGTGTGATTGACTCATCAACTATTACGGGTGGTGAAGCGTTTGGTTTACAGCTCAACGTATCAGGTGCTGCAAATACTGGTGACCAATTTATGGTTAAGTTGAACTCTCAGGCTGCAACTAGCTTAGAGCTTGCAACTGAACGTCCTGAAGATTTAGCGTTAGCATCACCTATTCGAACTGCGAACGATATCAATAATACCAGTGATGCAAGTATTTCTGCTGGCACAGTGTCCGATATTGACAACTCAACGGGTATTACCGTGGGTCCCCCACCGAGTTTGGCGAATGGCGATATCACACTCGTGAAAACGGCGAATGCTAACGAGTATCAAATTACAGATGGTAACGGTACATCGACGTTTACCATTACACCACCTGCTGAGAATATTCTTGCTCAAGCAGGGGCGCCTTACGATACCTACGGCTTTGACTTTAATATTGAAGGATCACCTGCAACAGGTGACACCTTCACAGTAGAGTTTAACACAGGTGGTTTTGATGATAACCGTAATGGTTTGCTATTGGCCGATTTACAAAATGGTGAGCTAGTGCGTCAAAATGTTGAAGCAAGTAGTACAGCCGATAATCATAAAACGTTTAATCAAGCCTATTCAGGCATTGTCACTGATATTGGTGTAGTGACTAGTCAAGCCCAAACCAATGGTGCGGCCTTTACAGCATTGGCTGATCAGTCTGAAGCTTGGTATGAATCGCTATCAGGTGTAAACCTTGATGAAGAAGCGGCAAACTTACTGCGCTTTCAACAATCGTATGCAGCATCAGCACAGGTCCTTTCAACAGCACGTACTATTTTTGACACCTTATTAAGTGCGGCGAGGTAATTATGCGTATTTCAAATAACATGATGTATAAGAATAACCTTAACTCTATTCTTAACTCACAGCAAAATGTAAACAAAGCGCAAGAGCAGGTTAATACTCAAAAGCGTGTATTGACTGCTGCTGACGATCCTTCGGCTACGGCTCGCGCACTACTTTATACAGATCGCATTCAGGGTAATGAACAGTTCACAAAAAACATTACAATGCTGAATAGCCGCCTAACAACAGAAGAAAGTGTGCTGCAAAATATTAAAGGTGCGCTTGAGTCTGCTTATACTTTATCTATTCAAGCTGGTAATGGTGCGTATAGTGATATCGACCGTGAAGGTATTGCTGAAGAAGTTAAAGCATTGCAAAGTACGGTACTTGATTTGATGAATGCAAAGACCGAAGACGGTAAATTTATCTTTTCGGGTTACCAAGATAATACTCCGTCTTACACCTTTAATAGTACTTCTGGTCGCTATGAATATGGTGGCGATCAGGGGCAACACAAAATCAAAGTGGCTGAAGGTGTAGAAATCAAATCAAGTGACAATGGTTTTGATACATTCGAAAAAGTAAATGCTCGACTAAATGTGGCATCAAACGACGGCACTGTGTCAGGCGGTATCACAAGCTCAAAAATTTATGTTACTGAGCAAGCTGATTTCGATAAATTCCATCAGGCAAATTACAACGCAGACCCTGCCGCAGCCGCAAATGCCAATACACTAAGCTTTATTACTACCACAGGCACACCTAATACATTTGTTGTGCAGCAAGCTGGTGTAACGATTGACAGCGGTAGTTTTGAAAACGGTAAAATTGAATATCAAGGTATGGAGATTTCTGTTTCACCTGTTGCAAATGGCCAAGTTGATGTTGACCTTGAAGCACCACAAAAAGAGAATGCGTTAAATACTTTGGATGACCTGATAGCAGGACTAACCAATCCTGATTTAACTCAAGAAGAGTTTGATCAAGTTTTAGCTGATGCCATCGTACAACTCGATAATGCCAAAAATCAGGTTTCACTTGTTCAGGCCGGTTTGGGTGGTCGCTTAAATACGGCCAAGAAAATCGAACAATCAAACGGTGACTTAGATACTAGCAATAAAGCTGCAAAAGCTGAGCTTGTTGAGCTTGATATGGCTGAAGCGATTACTGAACTCACCAAACAAGAAACATCACTGCAAGCTGCACAGGCAACATTTGGCCGTTTGGCTAACCTCTCATTATTTGATTACTTATAATTTATGTAGGTTAAGCTTATTTAATAAACTTAACCTACAAAACCTTCCTTAAGCTTCACACTTTAAAAGCGTTTTTAGAGCACTCTTTTTAGTATTTATATCTTTAGTAAAACATCGTGATAGCGGCTTTCAAGGTAACCAGATGCCATGTTTAGTTAAAAAGCTAAAATATTTCTCTTTTAAATACAGTGCATTAAATAAAATTTTAAAAATTGTTTAAAAATTCACTAAAGGATTTTTTGAGCGGACCGATAACTTAATTAACCAAGCAGAGTAACAAACAACAGTTACCGCTTAATTAGAGTAAGTTTGAGAGTAAATGATAAGTTTACTTCGGGAGAAATATCATGGCACTTTATGTAAATACAAATGTTAGTTCATTAAACGCTCAAAGACAATTAATGAATTCTGGTAACTCACTTGACACTTCATTCAAGCGTTTATCATCTGGTTTCCGTATCAACAGCGCTGCTGACGATGCGGCTGGTCTACAAATTTCTGACCGTTTAACATCGCAAATTAACGGTCTTAATCAAGGTAACCGTAACGCGAACGACGGTATCTCTTTAGCGCAAACAGCTGAAGGTGCACTAGACGAAGTAACGTCAATGTTCCAACGTATACGTACCCTTGCGCAACAAGCGTCGAATGGTTCAAACACTGATGAAGATCGTTTGGCACTTCAAGAAGAAATTCGTTCTTTAGCATCAGAAGTAAACCGAGTTGCTGAAGATACTACTTTCGGTGGCCAAAATTTACTTGACGGTTCTTACTCAGCAAGTTTCCAAGTGGGTGCTGATGCTGTTCAAACAATTGGCTTCAGCATGAAGGATGTTGGTGGTACAGCTAATACGCTTTCTGCTAACGGTGGTTTTACTATGTCAGGTATTGCTGGTGTTGCTTCTGGTGTGACAGGTAAAGGTATGTCCACTCTTGCTGCAGGAATTAGTGATGTAGGTACAGGTTTGACTGCTGCAACTGTTGGTTTCTCAGCTTTCGGCGCAACTACAATCAGTGTGTCTTCTCAGGTTAATGCACAACAAATCTTGGCTGGTATGGATGCTATGATTGCGGTAGTTGATAAAAAGCGTGCAGAGCTAGGTGCGGTTCAAAATCGTTTCCAGTCAACGATTCGTAACCAAGCTAATATCTCTGAAAACTTAAGTGCAGCTCAATCTCGTATTAAAGATACAGATTTCGCGACTGAAACAGCTAACCTAACTAAGATGCAAATCTTACAACAAGCTAGCCAAACAATCTTGAGTCAAGCTAACCAACGTCCTCAAGCGGCATTAAGCTTACTAGGTTAATAGTTGGGAATTTGAGTCAAAGTGAAGTCAAAACTTTGACTTAAAGAAAAGCGCCTTTGTCTAATGGGGTATTAACAAAGGCGCTAAGATAGGATTATAAAGCGGAGGCGCTCAAAATCCTGACAGTAGTGTTCTAACATTTGTAAGAACATAAAACATAAAGCACAGATTATGCCATAATTTGTGTTATTAAACCCACTCTTAAACTTATCTCTCTTAAGGCTCCTAAATGGAGCCTTTTTATTCCTTTTTTAATCTTAATTAATAGTTGGCCTATTAATTGCTCTCATTACTTCAAGTTAATTAACTAATCAGCAAAGTGGCAGTATTTTGCCCCAGGCGACTTAGATTTGCCGCTGTAAGGGTCACTTTGTCAAATTCACTTTTTAATAAGTGACTTTACTTTGACAGATAAGAAGAGAGTTTATTATGGCTTTATATGTAAATACTAATGTTAGTGCATTAAATGCACAAAGACAGTTGGATAGAACAGGTACAGATTTAGATACTTCGTTTAAACGTCTATCTTCAGGCCTACGTATTAATAGCGCAGCTGATGATGCTGCCGGTTTACAAATTTCTGACCGTTTACAATCACAAATTCTAGGTTTGAATCAAGGTAACCGAAATGCGAACGATGGTATTTCACTTGCGCAAACAGCTGAAGGGGCATTAGAAGAAATTACTTCAAGTTTTCAGCGAATTAGAACCCTTGCACAACAAGCAGCAAACGGTTCAAATACGGATGAAGACAGACTTGCTCTCCAAGAAGAGATTCGTCAGTTATCTGCTGAAGTAAACCGTATTGCTGCAGATACCACATTTGGTGGCCAAAACTTACTTGATGGGAGTTACTCCGCTAGTTTTCAAATTGGTGCTGATGCCGTTCAGACTATCGGCTTTAGTATGAAAAATGTTGGAAGTACAGCTAACTCACTAACTGCAAATAGTGGTTTCACTATGTCGGGTATAGCTGGTATTGCTTCAGGCGTGAGCGGAAAAGGAATGTCTACATTGGTTGCAGGTATTAGTGATATAGGCACTGGATTAACCGCAGCTACAGCAGGTTTTAGCAATATTACTGCAAGCGGAATAAGTGTATCTTCTCAAGTAAATGCTCAGCAAGTGCTCGCAGCTATGGATTCTATGATTGCTGTAGTAGATAAAAAGCGTGCTGAATTGGGTGCTGTACAAAACCGTTTTCAATCGACTATTCGTAACCAAGCGAATATTTCAGAAAACTTATCGGCTGCTAAATCACGAATTAAAGATGCTGATTTCGCAGCTGAAACGGCTAATTTGACTAAAAACCAAATTTTACAGCAAGCAAGCCAAACAATTTTAGGTCAAGCAAATCAAAGACCTCAAGCGGCATTAAGCTTATTACAAGGTTAAAATTTAAAAAATAGTTAAAAAATTTACAAATAAAGCTAAAGCTTTCGCTTTATCAGACGATAACTGATTTAGAGAACTATCAATCTAGGACTCTATGTCGGTTAAATAGCAGGGTAGGGGTATCCCGCTGTTTAGCTATTAAATGATAAAGCGGAGGCTAACATGGCTATCTATGTAAATACTAATGTGAGTTCTTTGAACGCACAGCGTCAGTTGATGAAATCTGGCAACTCCTTAGACACTTCATTCCAGCGATTATCATCTGGCTTACGCATTAATAGTGCGAAAGACGATGCTGCGGGTATGCAAATCGCTAACCGTTTAACAGGACAAGTTAACGGCCTTAATCAAGGTAACCGAAATGCGAACGATGGTATTTCTCTTGCGCAAACAGCTGAGGGTGCACTAGACGAAGTAACATCAATGTTCCAACGTATTCGTACGCTTGCACAACAAGCGTCGAATGGTTCGAATACTGATGAAGACCGTTTAGCACTTCAAGAAGAAATTCGATCATTAGCTTCAGAAGTTAATCGAGTGGCTGAAGATACAACGTTCGGTGGTCAAAACCTTCTTGATGGAACTTATAATGCCAGTTTCCAAGTTGGTGCTGATGCAGTTCAAACAATTAGCTTTAGCATGAAAAATGTTGGTGGTACAGCAAATTCACTAACTGCTAATGGTGGTTTTACTATGTCAGGCATCGCTCAAGTTGCTTCAGGTGTGACAGGAAAAGGCATGTCAACATTAGCTGCTGGTATTAGTGATGTTGGTACAGGTTTAACCGCAGCAACAGTTGGCTTTTCTGCATTCGGTGCAACAACTATTAGCGTATCTTCACAAGTTAATGCGCAGCAAGTATTAGCTGGTATGGATGCAATGATCGCTGTTGTTGATAAAAAGCGCGCTGAATTAGGTGCGGTTCAAAATCGTTTCCAATCAACAATCCGAAATCAATCAAATATAGCTGAAAACCTAACAGCTGCACGTTCGCGTATTCAAGATACTGACTTTGCAACAGAAACTGCTAACTTGACTAAGATGCAAATCTTACAACAAGCAAGTAGCTCTATCTTAAGTCAAGCAAATCAGCGCCCACAAGTAGCTCTTTCGTTACTAGGGTAGTCTAAGTTTTAAGTCACTGTACAGAGGAAATTTTCAGTACAGTGGCTTATAATTTAACAGATAACAGCTGGAGAGAGAAATGATAGATATTAATTCCGCAGCTAGGGCTTCAGATAATGTTAATACTTCAAACAGTGTTTCTGTAAAATCAGTGTTAGATGAAGAGAAGCTTAATAAAGGCACAGAAATTGCTAGTAGGGAACCTGTTAATATTGATGAAGTTTCAAGCAAGAAGCGTCAAGAAAAGCAAGATATGATTGCTGAGGTAAAAGAAAACCTCGAGAAGCTTAATAAATATATACCGGTAACTTCGACAAACTTAATTTTTGAGTTTGATGAGCTAGGTGAACCACCGATCATTAAAGTGCTCGATAAAGAAAGTGAAGAGGTGATCCGTGAGATACCCACAGAAGAGTTTCGAGAAGTGGCTAAAGCTTTGGATGAATTTGCCGATAAATTAACTAGTAAAGGTATGCTATTTAATCATTCAGCATAAAAGTGTAATATTTTTCAGGAGGTTAAAATGCCGTTAATTACTTCAGCTGGAATTGGCTCTGGCTTAGATCTTGAGAGCATTATCTCAGCAACCGTAAGTGCTGAAAACACTCCTAAAATGAACGCATTTGTTGCAAAAGAAGAGTCTTTACAGGTAGAGCTTTCAGCGATAGGTGAAATTAAATCTGCTCTTTCTAAGTTGCAAGACACTATCGAGAAGTTAGCTGATCCAGATAACTTTAACAAAAGAACTGCAACTATCAAACAGCCTACCAGTGATGATGGTGATCTGATATCAGTAACACCAACTTCAGATATTTCTCCTGGGGATTTCAACATTGAAGTATTAGAACTTGCTCAAGGTAGTAGAGCAACATCTAATGATGGCCTCTTTGCATCCACTGATGATGTGGTTACGGCATCAGGTGGTACTTTATCGTTTGCAGCAGGCGATAAAAATTTTGATATTACCTTAGATGCAGGTGCAACTCTTGCTGAGTTGCGCGATGCCATAAATGATTCAGATGACAACTTTGGCGTAACTGCCAATATTATAAATACAGGTACAGAGTCTAAGCTTGTCCTAACCTCATCTGTTACAGGTACTGGCAATGATTTAGTAATTACGAATGATACTGCTGAACTTGATAATGTTTCGACACTTGCTAACGATGGTGTTACTGCTGGTGGTATTGCAATTGCATCTGGTGATGAAGCTCAAGACGCTTCGATAAAAGTTGATGGTATTACTATTACTAATGATACCAACACGTTTAAAGATGCTGTTCAAGACATGACTATTACAGCTAAAAGAGAAAGCGTCGATGGTGAAACTGCAAAGTTATCAGTTCAAGTTGATCGTGAAAGTGTCACTAAGCTCGTAGATGAATTCATAGCGAATTATAACAATGTAATCGGGCAGTTAGGTTTTCAATCAAGAGTGGGTAAGCCACTCAATGGTGATGCAACGATTCGCTCTTTACAATCACAGCTTGTCAATAATTTATCTGTTAACTTAACAGATGCAGGTCCATTTGAAAGTATATTTGATATTGGCTTAGGCGTTGATAAGGATGGTTATTTAGAAAAGTCATCTCTAGTTCGTAGTTTAAATGAAGCAATGGACGAAAACTACGATGATATTGGCAAGGCTTTTGCAGGTGAAAATGGACTAGCTACACAATTTGAAACTTTATTAGAAAACTATGTTGACTCTAACGGTATAATTAAACAAAGAGAAACAAACTTAAACGCTCAGTTAGATGATCTCGAAGATGATGTCGCTAATCATGAATACCGTATGACTGAGCTAGAAGCTAGGCTTCGTAAACAGTACTCAGGTCTTGATGTATTATTGGCTCAGATGCAATCGACTCAAACTTACTTGAGTGCTCAATTATCTAGTTTACCAGGGTTTACTAAATCAAAATCTTAGTAGTAGCTAATGTCTTCAGCAATTATTTGTAGGTAAATTATGTATAATGCAAAAGTAAGAAATTATCAGAAAGAAGCACTTAAAACTCGAGTTGCAGGTGCTGATCGTTATGAAATAATCCAAATGTTAATGGCTGGTGCTTTAGAAAAAATGGTATTAGCAAAAGTTGCAATTGAGAAAAAGCATCTTGAAGCTAAAAGTGAGCATTTATCTAAGGCATCTGCAATTATTGAAGCATTAAGAGGATGCTTAGATTTTGAAGTGGGTGGTGAGGTTACAGAAAACCTCTATGCATTATACTCATATATGCTAGACCGCCTTCTTGATGCGAGCATTAAGAATGATCCTACCATCATAGATGAAGTTTCGAGCTTATTAAAAGAAATCAAATCAGCATGGGATTCAATTCCTAATGATATTCGTCAGCAGACACTGAGTGAAAACGGTGTTGATGCTAATGTTGGCTGAACGCTTAGATAAACTAGATATTTGCCTCTGTTCTTTGTTAAAAAATATTGAAAATATGCATTTTGACGAGGCTGTAGCAAATACTAAACAGATTGAAAAATTACTGGAACAATGCTTTGCATCATCTGATATGTCAAATACAGATGTTAGTCGTCTTGAATCAATTTTAAATGATTTTAATAACTTGATAACGAAAGTAGCTTCTTTGAAGGCAGATACTGCAAAATCATTGGGCACACATCTCAAAACTCAAAAAAAATTAGACATTTATAAAAGTATAAAATAAGAGCCTTATGACTAAAGAATCGAGCTTAGAGCAGCAAATAGAATCGCTAGCAGAAAAACTTGATAGTTCTTTGCAGCAACAGATAAATGAAGAGAAGTTTGCAGAGCAAGCTAATATTCGGTTTGCTAATAATGTAACTGCTTTTGAAAAATACTACCCTGAAATTGCGCAAGCGATTAAAAACTATAAAACTCGGGATGACTTTTGTTTACATGTAACTCGAGAGCTTAAAGCAAATTTTGTTAAAAAAGGCGAAAAAGTACCTTTATATAATGATAATCCTTACACCCAATGCGTTGAACAAGTTGAAAGAAACCTAAATAAACCTGCTATTAGTGCGGTTAAATATGACTTCAGAAAAAAGAAGAAAGACAATCGCATTCATGTTAAATACATGAATAAAATTAGTGAATTACTAGCTAATATAAGAGAACAAAAACCTGATACATTGAAACGACTGCCAGATCGCTTCCCTAGCGCAATGATTTTTGGCATTGGTTTAGGATATCACCTTGAGTATTTGCTTAATAAGGTTGAGTTTGATTATATCCACATCGTGGAACCTGACTTTGAGCTTTTTTTTGCGAGCCTGTTTTGTATAGAGTGGGATGTAATTATTCAAAGAGTAGATGATTCATTAGGTTGTTTATTTATACATCTAGGAATTAGCTATGAAAACTTCTTTGATTCACTTTACAAAGTTGTACAAGATATTGGGGCTTTCTCAATATCTAAAACCTTTTGCTACCAACACTACCCAAATAATGAATTAAACTCATTAATTTCAAATTTCTTTAAGCAGTTTTATCAATTTCAGAACGGCTTTGGTTTTTACAATGATGCTGTTACTAGCATAGCTCATACAATTAAACATATGAATAGTAACTTGCCATTTTGGATAAGTGATAATGTTGTAGCTGATGATGTAGCTGAAATACCTGTTTTTGTCGTGGGTAATGGACCATCATTAGATAGTGCGGAAGAATTACTAAGACAAAATAAAGATAATGCAATTATTTTGGCTGCAGGAACCGCCTTAGGTTCACTGCTTAAAATGGGTATAAAGCCAGACTTTCATGTTTTAATCGAGCGTCCTAAACGTAATTATGAAATTTTGCTTGAGACTCAAAAGAAAGAAGATTATTCCGATTTAAATTTATTAACAACTAATGTTATCTACTCACATACTCCTGAGCTTTATAAATGGACAGGCCTTGCAATAAAGGGGAACGAAGCAGGTTCAGATTATTATGCTCTGGCTAGAATAGGGAATGGATTGTTGCGTAGAGAAATAATTCCCTATTCAAACCCTTTAGTTGCAAATACAGCATTGTCTTATGCTAGTTCGTTTGGGTTCAAAAATATCTATTTAATTGGTGTGGATAATGCGATAACAGGTTCTGGGGAGCATCATTCTAAGTACTCTATTTACAATGATTCTTCTTTAAAACGTCAGTTTAAGCCTCACAGCGGTTACGATCATGAAGTCGAAGGGAATCTTGGGAACATAGTTTATGCAAATAATTTCTATATGGTTTCTAAAAATCAAATGGAATTATTAATTAAACATAAACCAAACTCTAATTACTTCAATGTTGGCCATGGTGCAAAACTAAAAGGAGCTTATCCATTAACTGAAGAAGAAGTCTTAATCCCTAGCCTTTCTACAGATAAAAACGAGGTTGTTGAATATATAAAAAATACTCAGTTTATCAGTGAGTCAGTAAAGGATGATGATTATCAAATGCTTGACTTAAAAGCTTTCTCTACTATAGCAAAAAACATAAAAGATATATCTCTATCTAGCTTTTCGAGTCGCCAAGATTGTTTAGATATTCTTCGGCGTCAATCGAGGTATGTATATTCTTTGAGAGGGGGGCGTTATAGTTACTACTTTCAATTATTCAAAGGCTCTTTGTTATATTATCATTGCCCATTGATAACTCTTTTATATAGCTATGAGGATGATAATTTAACACTTAATTGGTTTAAAGAGGGTCTAGATATGTGGAATGAGTATTTAGACGAGATTGAAGCTGATTTTCCTGAAAGTTATGATAAGCCATGTGACTGGGGACTGGAGTAAAGAAAGAAGCGCTTTATTCAAAGCGCTTCTATTAATTTATTTTCTAACGCAATCTTTATTAAGTTTATAATCTCATCAGTGCTGATTCCAAGAATGTTAGCCAGGTCTATAACATCATTTTTTCCATCACAGTAAGCTAAAACATTAAGAAGATTCCTCGCAACATTTGATGAACCTTTTTTGCTAAGAGTTGGGTATAAGTTATATTTGCTTAATTTAGGTTCACATAACTTAGTTGTAATGTACTTGTGGTTTTTTTCAAATAATTGAACACACTTCTTGGCAAAGTCTAGCCCACCTTTTAAACCAGAGGGGGTCATAAAAGTTAAGTCATCTAATGAAGTATGGTACTCAGGATAAACTCCATACTTTGTCCTCATTATAGAAGTAATTGGTAAATCGATATTGGGTGCACAATACTGGCGTTCATCACTTCCTCTTTTTAAAAAAGAGTATATCTTTGCGTCATTTTTATAGTTTTCACTTAATACCTTTTGAACGACTTTGTCACTCAAGTTATCACCATAACGTGATTGTACAGTTGAATAGTCACCGTCATCCCCTATGCATGTTAAAACTAAGCCTGCAGCAATATTACTTTTTAAATGTTCTAAATTACGGCTTAAATAGGTGATTGTGCCAATAGTCTCCGTTGTGAAAACAAAGCGATAACTATAAAAGTTATTCTCATTTTTTGCTAACCAGTTGATCAAAGCCAAAGAGACAAGGGGGCCTGAAAGCTCATTATTTGCGAGTGAGGGGTGACAAACATAACTAGATATTAAAATTTCCTTTTCACTTTTACCCGGGATAAGAAGTTCTGCATAGGTTAAAGAACCATCAAAATGATGACTGTTAATGAATACGTGGTAATCATCTTCAGTTAGAGACTTTCTTTGTTTGTCTGTTATGCAAAAACCCCATCGAGGCTCATAATAAGATGTAACGTAAGGAATTGCTTCAGGCTGTTCAGGCAATGAATGCAAATGTTCTTGTAGCTCATTAAGCGGGATTATTTTGTCGACTTGGGTTGAGTAGCCAAGTACATGTAAATTTGAGTCTTTAAAATCTACTACAGTATTCCCTTTAGAATCTTTTATCCACGCTTCTTCAATACTCCACTCTTTAGGAACAGTCCAATCAAATACTTGGGTACCAGAACGTACTTCATGCTTAACTAATGAGTACCCTTCAATATAATCATCAATAATATCTAAAGTCTTTCTAACACCATTACCGGTAATACTTCTGCAAATAGGAAATAACTCCTTTGCGATTTGATGTAGTGCTTTTCCGTCTAATTCTTTAAAGTTTGACATAGTAGACTCCAATCTAAAGGGGTTCCTGCATTAATATTTTGTTTTGCTGTGCACTTTAATACTTTGTTTTTATTTTTTGGGGCTAGACCATGGCCAGGACGAATACTTCTTATCATGTCACTAGTGATAAGTCGTCCTTTTGGGATATCTTTAACAGCATATAGTGACCGGAAGTTTTTGCGTGGTGACGAGTTACTGTAGTCAACCTTACCAATAGTAGCGAAACCGTTTCGTAATTTATCGGTGAATTCTTTCATTAGGGAAATAGGTAAAGAAAACTCAGAGTCAATTGCTCCGTCTTTTTGACTCACGGTAATATGCTTTTCGATCATCGAAGCGCCGTTGGCAATAGCAATAAGAGAACATATTTCATCCGTACTATGGTCAGAAAGCCCAATAGGGATATCAAAGCTTTGTTGCATATCAGTGATTGTTGCTAAGTTAAATTTGTCATAAGGGGCAGGGTAGTTACTTATACAATGCATTAAACCGATATTTCTATTCCTTACTTTTTTACATGTGTCTAATACCTCTTCTATCCCAACTTTATCTATGATACCGGTTGAAATAATCACAGGTTTTTGCGTTTTAGCAGCCGCCTCAATTAAATCTAGGTCCATTGCTTCAAAAGAAGCAATTTTGTATGCAGGGCAGCCTAACTCTTCTAAAATACAAAGTCCCTCATGAGAAAATACGGAAGAAAATAGAGTGATACCTATCTCTTTCGCATAATCAAATAAAATGGGGAGCCACTCCTTAGGGGTTGCGCCTTGTTCATAAAGTTCAAACAAGCTACGGTCTTTCCACAAACCACTTTTTACAATGAAGTCACCTTCACTGATATCCAATGTCATATCATTAGCAGTAAAGTATTGAATTTTTACAGCATCAAAACCATTTTCTTTCGCTGCTAATATTAACTTCTTAGCACGATCAATCTCATTGTCATGATTACCTGATATCTCTGCAATTAAATAAGGTTTCGAGTGGTTTTGAATGTTGAAATTATCTATTACAATTGATTTATTAAACATAGTGTTAGTTTGCCTGGTCTTCTATGAATTTTCTGAGGTTAATAGTGTGTTTTATTGCAAAGTTACCCGAAACATCAGCTTTTTCGGGTATATCACATACAACAGTTGAACCAATTCTAACCTTTGCTTTATCTCCAATTTTAACCCAGTTTGATATCGTACAATTGGCGCCAATCCACACATCACTTCCTATCGTTGATCTACCAGCAATATTTGAGTTACCACTAATTTCTGTGGATTGTCCGATAACAACATCATGAGCAATGTTTACGCCAATTCCTATGTGGCAATAATCACCGATAAGTGTTTTTCCCGAGTAAAACAATCCTTTTGAAATGTTTGAATTTGCATGTATGTAGCATCCTTTACCAATAATGACTGAACCATAATGAGTAATATGCTTTTTTATGCCATTTATTGACTTCGCAAGCATTCCTTCGGTGCTAATAGTGCAGTTTTGGGCTATGTATGCATCATCATTTAACACCGTGTTTTTTCCAATATATGCTCCTGAACAAATGGTTGTATTATGACCAATGTGAACAGGAGGGCAAATAACAGCATTTTCACTAATTGAAGCTGTTGGGCTCACATAGTGGGTTATTAATTCTTTTGTTGAGAAGTAAGTATTATGAATGTAATGAAATAGATCATCGAATCTATTAGTTGTTATCACCGCTTTATCAGTCTGAATGATTACTTCAGGAGCAATTATGCAAGCCACATTGCTATTGTTTATAGCTTGTTGGAAGTATTTTTTATTTGCTGCGAGTACGATGCATTCATCTCCTGTTCCCCAACAAAAATCTGTACATTTTGCTTGAATGTCACTATGAATATTCTGTGTTTTAATATCATCAAATACAGATAAAAGTTCGTTTAAAGGGATTTTGGTCATGTAAGCAATACCTCTGCTATTCTTTTTGCTGCTAACCCATCTATAAGTGGCTTTCGTGGTTTTTTAAGAGAAATGTTATTCAGAAGTTCCTTGAAGGGTTGCCCACTTATTTTGTTTGTTAGACAACCTAAACTATGTGCTAAGCCTGATTGTTGCCAAGAGTTAGCTATTTTTATTTGATTCTCAGCGAAGTAACCACAACTAAATGGTATACCAATATATGCCATTTCATAGCTTAAGGTGCCTGCAGAAACAATAGCATAATGACAGCGTTTTATTACTTCTGAATAATCACTTAAGTCGACATGAGTTGTAATGTTAGCGTTGTTTAGTTTCTCAACTAAAGGAATTGAGCTAGATAAGGATGACGCAACAAGGTGAATCTCACCTTTGTATACCCTATTAATTTGGTCGATTATGCTGGCGGCAACACCATTATCATTACCGCCGCCCATGCAAACAAATACACCCTCACCCTCTAAAGGTTTAGTAACCAAATTAGGGTTTATGATGGCAAATTTAGCGCCGCAAAGCAGCTTGGTTTCTCTATTTAGTACCGCCTTGTTGTACCAGTATTTATTCGCACAAGGGTTTATATTTATTACAAATTTACCTAAATAACTTCCTTCACACTTAAAATCATATTGACCAAATACAATCCCATAGGAAGTTAGAGTTTCTTGGAAGATCACATCACATTGATAATGATCAATTAAAAGTTTGGGAATACTCTTTTCAATACATATTTGCGCAATTTCACCAGCATCTGAAAAGCTATTATTTATTTTTATGACCTCATCAAAGTGTAGATCTATAAATGAGTTATTGAAATTTTTTCCGACAATTGCAATGGTTTTTTGTTTTCTTTTTTTTAGTTCTTTAGCAATTTCATTGCATCGATTAAGGTGCCCATAACCAACACTTGAGTTAGCATCAAAGTTAAATCCAATAGCCATTAATTCTGTTTCATTGCTTTATAATACAATTCAGCTCTAACCCAATCATCTTGAGTATCTATATCATGAACTAAATAGTGAGGTAATATATGTATTAGTGCGTCAGATGAATCTATTACTTTTTTAATTTCCTTATCGTTGATTGTTTTGTACCAATAAAATTGTCCAGCATCATGGTAAGCTTTTTGTAAATCTTGCGATCTGTTGCTGACGTGTTGAGGAAATAAAAGCTCAAGTCCGTTTTCTGTCTGGGTAAACCCCCTATATGGGCTGTAATGAAATTCAGTAGCGCTGAAGCAAGCATTTTTCTTGTTTGACTGATTGAGCATATTGAATGAATTTATCAGCTGTTCTGGATTTATAAATGGAGTAGTTGGGTAAATACAGCAAATGTAATCAATGCTTTGTGTTTGCTCAAAAAAGTTTAAGGCATCTTGAACTACTTCTCTGGTAGGAGCGAAATCATCAGCGAGTGCAGGATCACGCATGAAGGGAACCTCAGCACCAAATTGCTTTGCTATTTCAGCTATTTCAAAACAGTCAGTAGATACAACCACCTTGTCAAATAAACCACTGCTGATAGCTGTTGTTATTGCGTACCCGATAATAGGTTTACCGCAGAACAGCTTAATATTTTTTTTGGGTATTCTCTTACTCCCACCACGGGCAGGAATGATCGCTATTTTCATTTATTGTCCAGTCGTTATTCGTGTAAGCCACACTCACGCTTTAATCCAAAAAAACGTGTTTGTTCTATGCTCTCTACTTCATATATTGATTTAGTAGTGTGAGTATCACCGATTGAAACATATCCCTTATGCCAAAGAGGGTTGTAATCTAGAGAGTTATCTTTTATGTAGCTATCAATATCTTTAGAGGTCCAATCTAAAATAGGAGACACTTTGTATCGATTATTTGATAATTCAATGAACTTTTTTTGGTCACGTGTGGGTGACTGTTCCTTCCTTATCCCGGAGAACCATGTTGCTGCGTGTAAATCATTTAATGCACGTTGCATGGGCTCGACTTTCCGGTTTTGATTGTAAAGTTCCAAGCCTTCTAAACCATTTTCCCAAACTTTTCCAAATTTTTTTTCGTACTTTTCTCTATCAAGTAATGGCCTAAATGTTTTCAAATTTAAGTTAAGTGTAGATGTTAGATGTTTTGAAAATTCAATTGTCTCATCAAATAGGTAACCTGTATCAATAAAAACAACTAAAATATCAGGCTTATGTAATGTCATTAAATGAAGCATAACAGCAGCTTGGGCACCGAAACTAGTACTTACGATATGTTGTTTAGGTAAGTTTGTTAGAGCCCAACCTATACGTTGGCTAGCTGTCCAGCTAACCATGCGTTTATTGATTAAGTCGATATCTATATTTGTATCCAACATCATAACTCCATCACTTCAGAATTAAATTACCTCTAATTATATCGGCCGAAGTTTAGAAATATTTATTTGAGATGAATTGAGCACAAAGTATCAGAGCGCAATCCTAGTCTAAGTGTTTCTAGAGAGATAACATCTTCATATGCAATATTTCCCATATTTACATCACGGCCATATTGCTTAATCATGAAAACTTGGTGGGCTTTTTTGGGAGCTTCAAAGATTAATTTGTCGATTTCAACACCTGATTCCATTACTTCCTCTACTAATCCCATTCTTATTTCGCCATCACCTCGATATAAGCCAGCTGTTCCACTTTCTCTTCCTTCTAAAATTATACTTTTTGCCCCAGCATTAATTTCACTTTTTATTTGCTCTACCCATTTTGATGGAGACACAACCACCTTATCATCTTTACTGCCCACTTCAGAAAGCACAGTAAAGTCTTTTGCAAATCGGCTAATTAGTTCGTTTTTTTCTTTTTGTGGGATTGAAATTGTACCGTCAGATATTTCAATTAAAGATAATTTATGTTGTTTAAGAAAATCGATGTATTCATCCACTTTATTAGTTAAGTAACAATATTCGAATAAGGTACCACCAAGGCAAGGTTCTATACCATGAGATTTTATTAAATCTAATTTTGCTTCTAAATTGGGAGTTACTAATGATGTTCCCCAGCCAAGCTTGATAACATCTATGAATTCACCGCAGGCTTCTAATTGCATTTTGAGCTGCTCTAAACCCAACCCCTTATCAAGCACATTAGTTTTACCTGTTTGGCGCGGTTTAGTTGGTCTTTGGTCGATGAGTTTCATATCTAATCCTTTTTTAAAATATATGATAACTTAAGCATTATCTATGCCTGAATTACTGTATCTGTTTGTTTTATTTTACTTCATAATAGATTAGGTTTTAGCAAAAATACTTATTTTTTAACTGATTTGATATCTAGGAGCTTAGTTGAGTAAATTAACATCACTTAATGCTGAAGTTTTAGTTATCGGTGCAGGCATTGCTGGTTGTTGCGCTGCGTTAGAGGCAGCTTATGCAGGTAAGAAAGTAATTTTAATATCAAAGATTCCGCCTCTACACTCTCACTCTGTCAGTGCCAGAGGAGGAGTAAATGTTGCCATAAATGAACCCGATGCTTTTGCTCATATAAATGACTGTCTTAATGCGGGTAGAGGAGTTGCTAGTAAAGATTGTATTGAGTATATGTGCGAGTCTGCTCCTGAAAATCTTCATTGGTTAGAAAAATTAGGTGTGCAGTTTAGTAAAGATGAGTCAGGGCACTACAAAAACAAAGCCTTCGGAGGTTCTAATATTCCCAGAGCTTGCTTTAGTAAAGATAGGACCGGGCTTGCGATTATGGTCGCTTTAATCAAGCAAATAAAAAAGAATGAACAGATCACCTTACTAGATCAGATGATGGCTGTAGAGTTAATCCAAGAAAGTCGTCAAGTTATTGGCGCTCAAGTTTTACACTTGCGGAATACTCAGCTATTCAAGATTTTTGCTAATTCAGTGGTATTGTCAACTGGAGGAGGTTTGAATAGCTATAAATATAATACAAATGCTGTTTCTACAACTGGTGATGGTCTGTCCCTCGCATTCAATGCTGGTGCTGCTTTAAGGCATATGGAATTTGTTCAGTTCCACCCTTTGGGTTTACGAAATAGTGGTATACAAATACCTGAACCTGTACTTGGTGCTGGTGGTAAAATAGTCTCAATTTCAAATGACAATGTTATGTCACGTTACTATCCAGAGAAAAAGGAGTTGGCTGGTAGAGATAAAGTGTCTATAGCAATTGCAAAAGAATTAAGTAATCACCCAGGCTCTGAGCTCTATCTTGACTTAACAAACATTCCAGAGGAAAAAAAGTTTGCTTTGAAGGAAGCTTCTTTGATAGCGGCTACTTACCTTAATGCTGATGTAACTAAGGATAAAATTTCTATAATACCTTCAGCTCATTATTTAATGGGGGGGGTTAGTTGTAATATTAATGGTCAAGTTCTTAACTATATGGGCGATATAATAAATGGCTTATTTGTTGCGGGTGAAGCAGCTTGTAATGGTGTACATGGTGCAAACCGGATCGGTGGGAATTCATTGCTTGAAGTGGTTGTCTTTGGTCGTCTCGCTGGACAAAATGCTGCAAAGCTCCAAAAAAAGGCCAATTACCAAAGTGCCTCTTTCAAGGAGTTCACTTTTCCGTTTGGGGATAGCAAAGAAACGATGGGAGAAATTCTGAGTACTTTGAAAACGACAATGTCTCAAAACGTTGGAGTAATAAGAAATGAAAATGGGTTGAAAGAGCAGTTGAAAATATTAGCCGACTTGAATCAAAGGTATTTAGATATAAAAATCAGCGACCGCACTCATTTTTATAATCAGCAAATAAAACAATATATTGAACTTAAAAATATGCTTTTAATCTCAGAGGCTATATGTCGCGCGGCTCTTTGTAGGCCTGAATCAAGAGGTGCACATTATCGTGATGACTTCCCATCAGAAGGCAATTTTTTTGAAATGGCTACACTAACCTATAAACACGAGTCAGGTGGAATGGCATGTGAGTTAATTAGGATTTCATAATTAATGAACACAATAACATTAAACATTTATCGTTTTAACAAAGAAACAGTGAGTCCATCAATCTTACAACCTTTTACTCTTAGCTATAGCAATGAACAGACTCTTCTCGATTTGCTTATGAGAGTTCTGTATGAATTTGATAGCACTCTGGCTTTCGATAAAAACTGCCGAATAGGGTTGTGTGGTAGTTGTCGTTTAAAAGTTAATGGCAAAGTGATGTTAGCTTGCAGTGAAAATGTAGCAAAGTTAGTTTCCGAATTTGGCAATGAGCTTGAAATAACCCCTTACAATTGCACGAAAGTTGTTCGTGACCTAATAGTTGAGCCGCAGTTTGAAAACTGTTCAGAAATAGAGGTGAAAAAATGAGTAATAGTTTTTTAGGTGCGGGTTCTCGCTTTAAAGAAGGTCCAGATCAACGCTTATATAACAGTGCATTTCAATATGAACTTGAATGTAGCCCATATATTATGAGCAACTTAAGTATAGCGGATATGAGTCATGTCATGACTTTAATTCAAGGGGGAGTAATTTCTTCATCGAAAGGAAGAAAGTTGCTATCAGGCCTTCTTGAAGTCCACCTACAAGGAACTGAAAACATTCCCTTAGATCCTGCAGTAGGAGATAGTTACAATAATAGAGATAAATATTTGCAACAGCATATTGGTCCTGATAGTGGTTATGTCCACATCGGACGTGCTCGAAGGGAAGCTAGTACAATAGCTTGGCAAATGGTTTGTCGCGAAAAATTATTTTGCCTTCATGAAAAGTTAATTCAGTTATGTGAGGTATTTAATCAAGTTGTTTCACAGCATTTAAATACTTTTATGGCAGACTTTACCTATTTACAACATGCACAGCCGACTACCTTAGCCCATTATTTACAAGGGTTTCAAAGACCGCTATTAAGAGACATTAGTCGCGTAGAAACAGCTATAAAAATGGTGAATTTATCTCCTGCATGTTCAGGGAGTGTTAATGGCTCTCAAATTGAGATGAATCGAGAGTTTATTGCCGAGTTGCTGGAATTTGATGGCATATTAACTCACACTCGGGATGCGATGTGGGCACCAGATATGTGTATAGATGTGATGACGAGTCTTTGTTCGATAATGACAAGCTTAAATCGAATCAGTGAAGAGTTTATAATTTGGAATAGCGCAGAATTCTCTTATCTTGAGTTAGCTGATGGCTTTACCCGCACAAGTGTCATAATGCCACAAAAGAAAAACCCATATGGGTTAGCATTCATTCGCGGTCAAGCTAGAACCTTTAATGGCATGATGACAAATATTTTATCTACAAATCAGACTATTAGTGGGCAGCCTGATAACCGACTCTATGCTTATGGAGAGCTACCAAAGGCTTTAGATTATGCTATTCAGTGTGTCGATCTTTTTGCCGGGATTTTATCTACATCTAAATTTAACAAGGATAAGCTTGCAGAAGCTGCAGCTGACAAATTTATTGTTGCAACAGACTTATGCGATATGTTGGTCAAATTTTCGGACTTAGATAATCGTAGTGCTCATAAAATCATCGGTAGGGCAGTAAGGAATGCTTGTGATGAAGAGCAAGATGGTTTTACTCTTGATAGTATAAAGTTAGCAGCACAGCAGTTGAATATTGATTTGCCAAACATTCCAGATCAGGTATTTAATTCTAACATTGACATACCTTCTCTTATTTCTTTAAGGAAAGGACTTGGTAGTGCAAACCCCGAGCAAGTCCAATTAATGGTTCAGGACAGTAAAAACAGTATAGCTAAGGCACATTCGTTTCAAGGAAATTATAGAATGTCATCTTTCAATGAGCGCTTTGTGAAAAAAGTGAACCTCTTTTTGAATGAGCTAAAGGACAAATAATGTTAACAAGTATTTATACAGAAATAGCTAACAAAAAAGGTACGAAAATAGCGGTTTCATTTGACGATAAAGAATATAGCTATGATGAGTTTCATACTGAAATAGACAAATTCGCTACTTTTTTAAAATCAAAAAATATCAAGCCTAGTCAAAGAGTCGCAGTATCAAATTTTTCACCTGTTGAGCTTCTTTTTTCTTATTATGCTGGTGCAAAATGTGGGGTTAGCATAGTGCCTATTCCCTTTATTGATCCACAGAGACTACAGGGGGCATTGGAAACTAGTGATGCTGCATTGTTTATTGAATCTTACCCTCAATTAGAGTCAACGAATATTGATGTTTCATTTGATCAAGAAGCTATGGTTATTTTTACTTCTGGAACGACTTCCAGCAAATTGAAAGGGGTAAGATTATCTCAGTGTGGCATCAACGATATTTGTGCATTCATGAATAGTAAGATGGAGGTTGATGAAGGAATTGCAGAATTAGTTTTTGCTTCAATAGATCATGCATTTGGTTTTGGGCGATGCCATAGTGTCCTGATGGCCGGCGGAAGAATTGTACTACCAACTCAGCTTAGTAATCCTTTATCAATTTCATCATTGTTTAGTAAGTATGATTGTAATGCATTATCAACGGCACCTTCTTTGTTAGCAGCTTTACTACAAGTAGGCAAAAGTGAGTTGGCGGCAGTTGCAGACAACCTAAAATGGCTACAAACTGGCGCGATGAGATTTGATCACTTTTTCCGAATTGAGTTATGTAATTCACTGCCTAAAACAAGAATATTTCTCCATTATGGGTTAAGTGAAGCTATGCGAGTAACATTCTTTGAGCTAAACCGTAATTTAGATAAGGTTAAGACCGAAGGACCTGCTTCAGAATGCTCTGAGTTAAAAATTATTGATGAGCAAGGCTGTGCTTTACCCCCTTTCGAAAGTGGGCGAATAGCAATTAGAGGAAGTAATTTATGCTTAGGGTATCTCGATGATGAGCTATGGAATAGTCAGCTTCAAGATGGTTGGTTTATAACTTCTGATGTTGGGTACTTAGATGAGCAAGGTTATCTAGTCTTTTCAGGAAGAAGTGATGATGTAATAAATTATAATGGTGTTTTAGTGCACCCTGATGAAATAGAATCTAAACTGGTGACGTTATTTAAGAGCAATGCTTTTACAGTACTTGGTATGGAAGATCCCAGTAAAGTTAAAGATAGTATTATTGTTTTATGTGTAGAAGGAGAAACTAAAGTAACTCTTAAGGATGTAGCAAAACATTTGAAAGATACTGATTCAAATTTTAGACCGAATAAGCTATTTACATTAAGTGAGCTACCACGAACACGTTCTGGTAAAGTAAGTAGAGCATTAATTAAAAAGCATTTATGTGAGCAATATGAAAAATAAACAAATCATAAAAGAGTTAATTTTAATTCAAAACCCAAGTGTGGATCTTAGTAACGAAGCGGATTTTTCATCAAGCTTTGCTGAACTTGGACTGGATTCTATAGATGTTATGACTATAGTCTTAAAAATTAAGAGAGAGCTAGGTATAGACATCAACGATGAACAGTTGTCTAAGTTAGGTACTGTTTCTGAGTTAATAGAGTTTTTAGATAATAAATAAATGCATTAAGCTTGGTAGGGGCGACTATTCGGTGGCTCCGCAAGCCAACTGTAAATATCATCTCTCATCAGCTCAGTCGTTGCTTTATAAAACTCTCTCATATTGAAGCCCCAGACGCTGCCATGGCACATTTTAGAGTGATTTAATTTAAATTTTTTTTCGAAATTTTCAAATATTTTGACATTTTTATCTCTTTTTATATCGCAGTTTAAATATGTTACTAGATGATAAAAAGCTTTCATTTCTGTGTGCTGCCCAGTTTCAATTGGGTGTATGAACTCTTTTGTATATCTGTAAGGTACATTCATGTCAGACTCACATTGGTGAACAAGGCTGACAATTTGTTTTGGGTGAATACCTACGGAAATAAACATACTGTCAAGCTCCAGCATCCTTGAAAAAGGAGTGTGCATACCATAACTATGAGGAGCTGTGTTTTCGCAAATATAAGAAGCTTCTTTTCCTATAGCAGTGCGAGACGAAAAAGGGTGAAGCTGTCTAATGCTTCCTGCTTGATTTCTGATAAATTCGCTAAAAGCACCGGTTTCAGAAGGTGTATTTTTTAGTGAAAATGGAATGTTAGTATTACAAAGTGAAAAGCTATGGGTTGGCACTACAATTGTACCTTCTGGGCCTATCAAATCCATAATCACTTTAAGGTGTAAATTTAACAGCTCGAACTTACTCAAAGAAAGAGAAATACCAACTTTTGTGATATCTCCAGTAACATAAACAACTTTTCCTTCTGTGATACCAACAGAAGAGTATGCCTGTTTTAAACTTTCGTAAGATATGTCTGCTAACATGAAAGCTCTAATTCCTTGTTTAATTCACTAGGTTAAAGAATGCCGTAATTACAGCTTTTTGCTGATCTGCTGCCATAGTTGGATGCAGAGGAATAGTAACAGCCTGTTTGTAGTAGCTTTCTGCATTAGGAAAATCACCTTCCGAAAAGCCTAAAGCTTGATAATAAGGCTGTAAATGGATCGGTATATAATGCAAGTGAGCAATAATTCCTTGCTCGCGCATGCCTGTAATGACTGACTTGTGTTTTTCTACTTCACACTGCGTTAAACGAACAATATATAAATGGTAGCTAGAGTAACAATCATCCGATTGTTTTAAATGAGCTACCGTTGAGTTTGCAAATGCATGGTTATATGTTGTTGCAATGTCGTTTCGCACTGATACAAAGTTGTCTAGCTGCTTTAACTGACTCAGTCCTAAAGCGGCTTGCATATCAGTCATTCTATAATTAAAACCAAGCTCTAACTGTTGATAATACCAAGGGCCGTGACTTGGCTCGGTCATTTCTTCAGGAATATTAGTAATACCATGACTTCGCAAGCGGCTCATTTTTTTGTTGAGCTCAGCGCAGTTGGTAACCGCCATACCCCCTTCAGCAGATGTAATTATCTTGACTGGATGAAAGCTAAACACAGTAATATCTGAATAAACACAGCTGCCAACAGGCTTATCTTTGTACTTCGCGCCAATAGCATGCGAGGCATCTTCAATAACCTTAAAACCATACTCTTTGGCAAGTGCATTGATTGCTGCCATATCGCATGACTGACCAGCTAGATGAACAGGGATCACGACTTTAGGGAGTTGCTGGTTTTGTTTGGCTAACGTTAGTTTTTCTTGAAGCGCTGCAACAGACATATTGCCTGTTTCAAGGTCGATATCAACAAAATCGATGTCTGCGCCACAATACAGGGCGCAGTTACTCGAGGCGACAAAGGAGATTGGCGATGTCCATACAATGTCATCTTTACCTACGCCTAAAGCTAGGCAAGCAATATGTAACGCTGAAGTCGCACTGTTAGTGGCACAGGCATAGTGAGCACCACAATATTCTGCAATAGCACTTTCAAATGCCGGAACAGCAGGTCCTTGCGTTAGCCAGTCAGACTTTAATACATCAATTACGGCGTTGATGTCATCTTGAGAAATATTTTGTTTGCCGTAAGGAATTACCTTATTCGTCATAATGCAGTATTACAGTAACGCTTGGACATTGAAGTTTTTAATTTCTTCAATGCTCATATAATCTGGGTTATCGAGTGAGTTATACTCGAAACCTTGGGCAACTTGCTCGCCTTTTTCGCCAAGTGCGTTTTCAGTAAAATCATTGCTACGACTACTGAATTTTATGCCCGGAGCGATTACAAAGTGATCGCTATATTCGTACGTTTCAAAGCATAAGTCGGCAGGACACATAACTTCGTGTAACTTTTCACCAGGGCGAATACCAATTATTTTAATTGGTAAGTCAGGTGCCATTGCTTTGGCAAGATCAGTAATGCGAATTGAAGGGATCTTCGGAACGAAAATTTCGCCACCTAACAT
Organism: Pseudoalteromonas sp. P1-26; assembly: GCF_001401795.1. NCBI lineage: Bacteria > Pseudomonadati > Pseudomonadota > Gammaproteobacteria > Alteromonadales > Pseudoalteromonadaceae > Pseudoalteromonas > Pseudoalteromonas sp. P1-26. The sequence continues at coordinate 189,382 of NZ_LKDX01000002.1, forward strand.
ACGCTCAAAGTTTGTTAAAACAAAATCAACACCTTGTTGCAGGCTAATCCAGAAGCGAGTCATTTCTTCATGAGTAATTGGTATATGGTCGCGGCCTTGGTCGATAAATTTTTGGAAAATAGGCACAACAGAGCCACGCGAACACACTACGTTACCGTATCTTACTACAGCAAAGGTTGTTTTATGGCCGCCAGCAATATTGTTAGCAGCCACAAATAACTTATCTGATGCAAGTTTAGTCGCACCATATAAGTTGATTGGGTTCGCGGCTTTATCAGTCGACAGTGCAATGACTTTTTCTACGTTATTATCAAGAGCCGCATCAATGACATTTTCAGCACCATTAATATTGGTTTTGATACATTCCATTGGGTTGTATTCAGCGGCAGGTACTTGTTTTAATGCTGCTGCGTGAATCACATAGTTCACACCACGCATAGCACGACGAAGCCTTTCTTTATCGCGTACATCACCAATAAAATAACGCATACACGGTTGGTCAAACTCTTGCTGCATTTCAAACTGTTTGAGTTCGTCACGCGAAAAGATAATGATCTTTTTTGGCTTATAGCGTTCTAGAAGCGTTTTGACGTATTTTTTACCGAATGAACCGGTACCACCGGTAATTAAAATTGTTTTATTGTCGAACATAGTGTTACCCGAGTTATTTTTCATTGGCGTTTGATACGCAAAGTGAGAATTTTGACACAATTCTCAGTAATTTAACTATTAACTAATACACTAGCAAGTCAGATGCCAAGTTAATTTATCTAAACCATGGTACAAAGTGCAAATTTTGGCAAATTAAGCTATAATTTAAACAATCGGTTTGTCGGAGGCCGCCATGAAAATTCAATCACCCAATACCGGGTTTTTAAACCAAACTCAGCAAACGGGTAACAAGCTTGCTGAGCAACTAGCATCAGGTAAAAAAGTAAATTCAGCGGCAGATGATGCCGCTGCACTGCAAATTATTGATAGATTAACATCGCAGCAAGATGGCTACAGTCAAGCAATTAATAATGCGTACGATGGCATTTCTTACTCGCAAGTAACAGAGTCAAATTTATCTGGTGTAAATGATGCCGTTTCTCGCATTCGAGAGCTGTCTATTCAAGCGGGTAATGGTGCGCTCACAGATAATGATAGAGCTGCACTTCAAGAAGAAGTGTCGCAATTACAAACGCAAATATCAGAAACGTTTGAAAATGCGACATTCGGTGGTAAACCTTTATTTGATGGTGAGCAAGTGTCGTTTCAAGTTGGTCCTGATGCCAACACCACACAATCAGTGACGCCATCTGATGGCAGTATTGCTTCAGTTATTGCAGGAATCGATATTTCAACCCAAGCAGGAGCTCAAGCTGCGATTGATATTAGCGACCAAGCAGCTGAAGAAATTAACACGCAAAGAGCTGAGCTAGGCGCTTTTCAAAACACCTTGGCGAGTACGATAAAAGGTTTAGGCAACCAGCGAGAGAACATTGCTGCGAGCCAAAGCCGAATAGAAGATACTGACTATGCAAAAGCTGTGTCTGATCAAGTAGCTAATGATATTTTATCGCAAGCATCGATTGCCTTACGTGGCCAAGCAAATCGTTCAGCCGAATCTATATTAGGTTTACTTTAATTCTTTAGTATTAAATTTTAGTGCTAAGTGACTATTTTTTGGCGTTGATGTCAATAAATTGCCGCTTAGCGCTTGCATCCCTCCTAAACTCGCTTACAATTTAGAAATTAACTAACCTCGTGGTAACTGTGGTTCGCCAATAATGATCTTAATTTTAGACAATAATAATAATCGTGCGATAGGTTTACATGCAGCACTTACCTTCATTGGTGAAACTGCACAATTAGTTGATGAGACTTCATTACAGTCTTTTTGTGAAAAACATCAACAGCAAGAATGCATGGTCATTCTTGGTGCTTTACAGCAGCTAAATCACGAGGCTGTGATCAAACAGTTTCCAGCCATTCCGTTTTTATTAATTGGTGAAACACTCAAACCGTTACTAAGCATTGCTAATGTAGTTGGTTTAATTTGTGAGCCGTTTAACCATGATGTAACTACTCAGCTATTGCATGATTGTCAGCAATATCAGCGCATGCTACCGGGTGACCATAAACAAGCTAAATCTAACAAATCGTTTGATGGTTTAGTCGGTGAAACCGAAGCTGTAAAAGATGTGCGCTTTTTAATTGAACAAGTAGCAAAAACCGATGCAAATGTACTGATCTTAGGTGAGTCAGGCACAGGTAAAGAAGTTGTTGCACGTAACGTTCATTTACTCTCTAAACGCAATACCGGGCCATTTGTGCCGGTAAACTGTGGTGCTATCCCAGGCGAGCTTCTTGAAAGTGAGCTATTTGGCCATGAAAAGGGTGCTTTTACGGGGGCTATTTCTGCACGAAAAGGGCGTTTTGAATTAGCGCAAGGCGGCACGCTGTTTCTAGATGAAATTGGTGATATGCCTTTGCAAATGCAGGTTAAACTATTGCGTGTGTTGCAAGAGCGTAGCTATGAGCGAGTAGGGGGTACTAAGCCTATTCAAGCGGATGTACGCATTATTGCTGCAACTCACCGCAATCTTGAAGAGATGATTGAGCAGGGCGACTTCCGTGAAGACCTTTTTTATCGCTTAAACGTATTTCCAATTGAAAACCCTTCGCTTAGTGAGCGTGCCGACGACATTCCTCTACTTTTAAAAGAGCTAATGCGTCGTGTGAACGAGCAAAGTGGCACAACGGCCAAATTTACTGAGCGTGCGATTCAAAGCTTAAAAGAGCATGCGTGGCCGGGGAATATTCGTGAACTTGCTAACTTAGTTGAACGCATGGTGATCATGTTCCCTGATAAAGTAGTTGATGTGCCAGACCTTCCAGCTAAATATCGTTATATTGAAGTTGAGGCTTATGAGCCTGAGTATCCAGAAGAGTTGATGGAGCGAGATGCTTTCAACGATATTTTCAGTACAGGCTTTAGTGATTATGATGATGAAGAACCTGATGTACCAGCAACAACGGTTGACTCAGGTTTACTACCAGATGAAGGAATTGAGCTCAAAGAGTATCTTGCTGAGCTAGAAATCAGCTTAATCAGCCAAGCATTAGAGCGCTATGATTACGTTGTTGCACGAGCTGCAGAAATTTTAGGTGTTAGGCGCACCACACTGGTCGAAAAAATGAAGAAATACAACCTAACGCGTGACTAAGCCGCGTTAGGTTTCTTCCTCGATTTTATCTCTTTAATATTCACTAATTATCTCAGCTTTTCTAAAGCAATCATTGCTATGGTCATTTACCATGCCACAGGCCTGCATGTGGGCATACACTGTAGTAGGGCCTAAAAACTTAAAACCGCGCTTTTTTAAATCTTTGGCGAATGCTGTTGAGACTTCAGTAATAGCCGGGTAATCCTCTAATTTATCAAGGTTGTTTACCAACGGTTTGCCACCAACAAACTGCCATTGGTAATTTGAGAAACTGCCAAACTCTTTTTGAATCTCAATAAAACGTTGCGCGTTATTAATAGTGGCGGCGATTTTAGCGCGATTACGAATAATACCTTCAAACTGCATTAACCTTTCGACGTCGTCTTCGGTCATTTTGGCAACCTCTTCGACAACAAAGTTTTTGAAGGCACTGCGATAGCCATCACGCTTTTTAAGTATGGTATACCAACTCAGTCCCGCTTGTGCTGACTCTAAGGTTATAAATTCAAATAAGCGGTGATCATCATATAATGGCACCCCCCATTCTTGGTCATGATAGGTCACATAATCTTCTTTGCTGGTATCGAGCCACGGGCAACGACAATGGTGTTCTTTTTGCATTATTCCCTCGCGATTGTCATTTTTTTGTCAGTGTTGTTTTGTCTTTAATTTATTGAAATAAAACAAAAATAAATTTGGTACGGATTGTGCATTTAGCTAGGTAGACACGATTTTTTGAGTATCGATTATGGCCTTAGCAAATGTCCTAAAACCACAATTTATCACAGCCAAACAATATAACCCATGCTTACAACAAGAAGAGTATGTGGGTGAGTTGAGTGAGCTGCGCCAACAAGCCAGTTGGTTAGGTCATTTGGTTGATACCATGCCTGCGGGTGTGGTGGTTTTAGATGGCCGAGGCATGATCGCAAAAGCTAATCAAATTGCCATTGATATGCTAGGTGAACCCCTCGAAGGTGAAAAGTGGTTTAGCGTAATTCAACGCTCATTTCGACCACAGCAAGACGATGGACATGAAGTATCACTTAAGGATGGCCGTTTAATAAAGCTTGATATTACTGCGCTTGCTCCAGAGCCAGGGCAGTTAATTTTAATGACAGATTTAACTGAAACCAGGCGATTACAAAAGCGAGTAGCACATATGCAGCGCTTAAGTGCGCTTGGCAAAATGGTCGCTTCGCTTGCTCATCAAGTCAGAACACCGTTATCTGCGGCCATGCTTTATGCTGCCAATTTAGGCTCAAAGCGATTGCCAGAAAGCTCGCGTGGCAACTTTCATACGAAGCTAATGTCGCGTTTAAAAGATTTAGAAACCCAAGTGAACGATATGCTGTTATTTGCCAAAAGTGGTGAGCAACAAGTGGTCGAAAGCGTTTCAATGCAACAGTTACTTAATGAAGTAAAAGCCGGTGCTGATGCTATGGTTGCACAAAATAACAGTGAACTTAGCGTGAACTTGCCTGAGCCAGATATTGAAATTATGGGTAATAAAACTGCTCTGGCGAGTGCTATTCAAAACCTGATCCACAACAGTATTCAAATTATTGGCTCTGAGGCTGTGGTAACCCTGAGTGCCGAACGTGACGAAACTAGCGAAAACTGCGTTCGCATCAGTGTCAGTGATAATGGCCCAGGTGTTGATTTACGTCATGCGAACAAATTATTCGAACCTTTTTACACTACCAAAAGCCAAGGCACGGGGCTTGGACTTGCAGTTGTAAGTTCAGTCGCCAATGCGCACCAAGGACGGGTTGAAGTGACTAATAATGCTCATGGGGGAGCATGTTTTAGTTTGATCTTGCCAATTAGTGCAGAACCAATGTCAGCGGAGGCAAAATGAATACTAACTCTATTTTAGTCGTTGAAGACGACGCAGGCTTACGAGAAGCACTGATTGATACCCTTGAAATGTCGGGTATTGATTGCGTTGCTGCAGATAGCGCTGAACAAGCGATGATCTTGCTTAAGCAAAATAGCTATTCATTGGTTGTTAGTGATGTGCAAATGGGCGCTATGAGCGGCCTTGACCTATTACGTAGCATTAAACTTAATTATCCTGAGTTGCCGGTATTAATGATGACGGCCTATGCCACTATCGATGATGCTGTAGAAGCAATGCGTTTAGGCGCGATTGATTATATGGCAAAACCGTTTGCACCAGAAGTGCTTCTTAATATGGTGAGTCGTTATTTGCCTGAAAAGGAAAAAGAAACCGATGGCCCAATCGTTGCCGATCCATCAAGTATTAAGCTATTAGAGCTCGCGAGCAAAGTTGCCCGCTCAGATGCCAGTGTCATGGTACTCGGCCCAAGTGGCTCGGGTAAAGAAGTCTTGGCTCGTTTTATCCACGATAAATCAAATCGTAGCGATGCTCCCTTTGTGGCTATTAACTGTGCTGCTATTCCTGAAAACATGCTTGAAGCAACCTTATTCGGTTACGAAAAAGGGGCGTTTACCGGCGCGATTCAAGCTTGCCCGGGTAAATTTGAGCAAGCTCAAGGTGGTACCATCTTACTAGATGAAATCACTGAGATGGATTTAGGCTTACAAGCTAAATTACTGCGTGTACTTCAAGAGCGCGAAGTAGAGCGCTTAGGCGGTCGTAAAACGATAGAGCTTGATGTTCGCGTTCTAGCTACAAGTAACCGAGATTTAAAAGAAGCAGTGAGCGAAAATCTATTTAGAGAAGATTTATATTATCGCTTAAATGTATTCCCGCTAATGTGGAAACCATTAGCCGAGCGTCCTGGCGACATTATTGTATTGGCTGAGCATTTAATAGAGCGTCATTGCCTGAAAAGTAAAGAGCCTATCGCTCAACTAAGTGAGGGTGCGAAACAAAAGCTACTATCTCATGCTTGGCCTGGTAACGTACGAGAGCTTGATAACGTTATTCAACGGGCGTTGATATTATGTGATGGGAATAGTATTCATCAAGATGATGTCTTTATTGAAGAGTTGCTTACGGTTGATATAAAGCCAGTCGCTACGCCGCCACACAACGCACCGGTATATCAAGAACAGCCTGTTGAAGTTAATTTAGATACCGTGCCACAAGTGAGTGAGCAAGGTAATTACAAAGACGAGCTGAAAGACAAAGAGCATCGTATTATTTTAGAAACCTTAGCGCGTTGTAACGGTAAGCGTAAAGAGGTTGCAGAAACCTTAGGTATTAGTCCGCGCACGTTACGTTATAAACTGGCGCAAATGCGAGACTTGGGTATAGCCTTACCAGCATAAACTCCTTCCAAAAAGTTACTCAAACAAGCTCACATTTTTGTGAGCTTGTTTGCTGTCAAAACTCTGACATGTGAAATTAATAATTCAAGTTATTGAATTTACTTGTTTTATTTTGTGGCACGGTTTGTGCTTTATCAGTGCATAAGTAAACTGCATTGTCAGAGAGTATTATGAAAGTTCAAAACAGCGCATTATTTCAAGAAATGCAAGCTATGGCTTCAGAAGTAGGCCGTAGTAACTCAATTAATAATTTACCAACACAAACTCAGCCAACATCGTCGGCACAGTTTGGTGATTTACTTACCAATGCACTTGATACAGTGAATGGCTTACAACAAGACGCTAAGCAAAAAGTAACAGCAATGGAAATGGGTGATCGCAGTGTTTCTTTAGCTGACGTAATGATTGCTTCGCAAAAATCATCAGTCGCTTTTGAAGCTACGGTGCAAGTTCGAAATAAACTTGTTGAAGCTTATAAAGAAATCATGAACATGCCTGTGTAACTAGGTAGTGGAGAATTATTGTGGCGCAATCTAATCAATCAACTGATCTAGCCTTAGCAGGCGGCGGTATCGACTCAAACGATACTGATGATCAACAAGAGCAAAAGTCAGGCTACCTAAGTGCCTTAAACGGTGTAGATGTTTTACGTCAGGTTACTTTAGTGATCGCTTTGGCAATCTGTTTGGCTATCGCAATTTTTATTATTATTTGGGCTCGTCAACCAGATATGCGTCCGCTTGGCAAAATGCCAACGGAAGAGCTTATTCAAACGCTGGACTTTTTAGACGCTCAAAAGATTGATTACGAACTTGATGGTAACGTCATCTCTGTTGAAGAAGGTGAATACCAAAACATCAAATTATTGATGGCTCGTGAAGGCCTAGAGCAAGCGCCAAGCTCAGGGACTGACATCATCATGCAAGACATGGGGTTTGGTGTTAGCCAACGCCTTGAACGTGAACGTTTAAAACATGGTCGTGAGCAACAGCTTGCACGTACCATCGAAGAGCTAAAAAATGTTACTCGCGCCAAAGTACTTTTAGCTATTCCAAAAGAAAACGTATTTGCTCGTCGCGAAAAACAACCTTCAGCGACGGTAGTGCTTACCTTAAAACGCGGTCGTACACTTGACGGTGAAGAAGTTGACTCAGTAGTTGATATTGTTGCCTCAGCAGTCCAAGGTTTATCGCCAGAGCGTGTTACTGTTACCGATCAAAATGGTCGCTTACTTAATTCAGGCTCACAAAACTCACTTGCTGCTCGCTCTCGTAAAGAGTATGAAATTGAACGTAAGCGTGAAGAAGAGTACTTAAATAAAATCGATAGCATCCTTATTCCAGTTGTAGGCTTAGGTAACTATACCGCGCAAGTCGATTTAAACATGGACTTTAGTGCAGTCGAAGAAACACAAAAACGTTATAACCCAGACTTACCCGCTGTGCGCAGTGAAACCACGTTCGAAGAAAACAACATCGGTGGTCTTGCAGTGGGCATTCCTGGTGCGCTAACGAATCAGCCGCCAGTTAACTCTAATATTCCAGAAATTGCAGGCCAAGGTGGAGCAGGCTCAGCAACGAACCCAAGTCGTTCGCATAAAGAAGCAACACGTAACTACGAGCTTGATACAACAATTTCGCATAAGCGTCAGCAAACCGGTGTTATTCGTCGTATCAGTGTTTCAGTTGCCGTTGATTATGTACCGCAGGTGGGTGAAAATGGTGAAACAACCATGGTTCCTCGCTCTGTAGAAGCATTGTCAAATATTCGTCGTTTATTACAAGGCGGTGTTGGTTTTGATATGCAGCGTGGTGATGCACTTGAGGTTGTCACAGTGCCATTTGTTCGTGAAGATGCTGGTGAAGCGATTGAAGTTCCACTTTGGGAGCAAGATTGGTTCATGAAGATGCTACGCTTAGCATTAGGTGCACTGGTTATCATCGTACTGATTGTCTTTGTAGTAAGACCTATGCTGAAACGTCTAATTTACCCAGACGATACACTAGAAGAATATGATGAAGATGCATTAAGTGCAGGTGTAGATATTGGTGATAGCACGCTAGATATGCTAAATAAAGACTTTGACTCTGCTGCTGTAGGATTCTCAAGTGATGGTACACTACAGCTGCCAGACTTACATGGCGATGAAGATTTACTCAAAGCAGTTCGTGCATTGGTTGCAAATGAACCAGAACTGTCTTCTCAAGTAGTGAAAGCGTGGTTAACAGAAGATGACTGATCAAGAACAAAAACAACTACCACCGGCGTTTGATGTTGATAAATTAGACGGTGTTGATAAGGCGGCAATCTTATTGCTGAGCTTATCAGAAGAAGATGCTGCGCAAATCCTTAAGCACTTAGAGCCAAAGCAAGTGCAAAAAGTGGGTATGGCAATGGCTGCGCTAGATGATTTATCGCAAGCGAAAATTAGCGCAGTCCATAATTTGTTTATTGAGCAAATTCAAAGCTTCAGTACCATAGGCTTCCAGTCTGAAGACTTTATCAAAAAAGCTCTTACAGCAGCGCTTGGTGAAGACAAGGCAGCAAGCCTTATTGACCAAATTGTTATGGGCTCAGGGGCGAAAGGTCTTGATTCATTGAAGTGGATGGATTCAAAGCAAGTGGCGAATATTATTCGCAACGAGCACCCGCAAATTCAAACCATTGTTTTATCGTATTTAGAGCCAGAGCAATCAGCGGAAATCTTGTCGCAATTCCCAGAAAAAGTGCGCTTAGATTTAACCATGCGTATTGCAAACCTTGAAGAAGTTCAACCAGCAGCATTGCAAGAGTTGAATGAAATCATGGAGAAACAGTTCGCAGGTCAAGCTGGTGCGCAAGCTGCGAAAATGGGTGGCTTGAAAGCGGCTGCTGATATCATGAACTACCTAGATACCAATGTTGAAGGTCAGTTAATGGATTCAATCCGTGAACACGATGAAGAGATGTCACAGCAAATCCAAGACCTTATGTTTGTCTTTGAGAACTTAATGGATGTTGAAGACCGTGGTATTCAAGCGATCCTTCGTGAAGTACAGCAAGATGTATTAATGAAAGCAATTAAAGGTACTGACGAAGCATTAAAAGAGAAGATTTTGGGCAATATGTCAAAACGTGCTGCTGAATTACTCGCTGATGATCTTGAGGCAATGGGCCCTGTTCGTATTAGTGAAGTAGAAGCGGCACAGAAAGAAATTCTTTCTACGGCACGTCGTTTAGCTGACTCAGGCGAAATTATGCTTGGTGGCGGTGGTGGTGAGGAGTTCCTGTAAGCCATGAGTAAGTCTTCATTTCATACAGGACGCCCAGTGCATGCCAGTGAAGCTGCCGATGAATTATTGGAAAACTGGCCAATTCCTGAAGTGACGCAAGATACAACAAAACTCGCTGGACGCTCAACGGCGTATGGCACGCCTTTAGCTGACTTATATCGTAAAGAGCAGCAAAAGCAGCAGGCCGAAGAGCAGCCAGAAGAGCCTGAAATTCCGTCCCTAACAATGGCTGAGCTTGAAAAGATCCGTCAAGATGCCTACGAAGAAGGACTAAAGCAAGGCCATGAGCAAGGCTATATAGATGGTTTTGAAAAAGGCGCACATGAGGGAAAAGAAGCTGGCTTTAAAGAAGGTGTTGAGCTTGGTAAGGAGCAAGGCCAAGAAGAAATAAAGCCAATTTTAGAAGAGCAGCTGACCAACTTAAGAAGCTTACTTGATAGCCTTTCTCAACCATTATCTAAAGTCGATGAAAGTGCCGAAAAGCAGTTAGTGCAGTTAGCTGTTATGTTAACTGAAATTTTAGTTTACCAAGAAATTAAAACCTCACCTGAAGTCATTTTACATGCTTTGAAGCAAGCTATTGATGCGTTAGGTGAAGAGCAAGCTAAAGTACGTATTCACTTACACCCCGATGATATTACTTTAATTACTGAAAGTTATGGCGAACAAACTATCGCAGATAACCATTGGCAGTTAGTTGCAGAGCCGACTTTAGAACGTGGTGGCTGCGAAATTAAAACCCCGCAATCATCCCTCGACATGACAATAAAAACCCGCGTCAAAGAAACGTTGGAAAACTTTTTGCATAGCAGTGGTATCTAATACTTTTTAGGCTCATTATGAGTGCTCAATCAATGACTCTAAGCGAACGCTTACAGCGCTATGAAAAACATATCAAGGCCCCAAAACCAGCCGTTGCCGGTATTCTGACGCGTGTAGTTGGTTTAACGCTAGAAGCAAAAGGGCTTAGAGCACCTGTTGGCAGTCAATGTAAAATTGAAACCATTAACGGCTTTGTTGATGCTGAAGTCGTTGGTTTTAACGACCAAACACTTTACTTGATGCCAAATGATCACATCTCTGGCGTACTGCCTGGTGCACGAGTTATCCCAAAGCTAAATGAAACAGGACTGCCTGTTGGCATGAGTTTACTTGGCCGTGTAGTGGATGGCCTTGGTCGACCACTTGATGGCTTAGGTGCCATTAATGCTGAGCATCACTTAAAGTTTGCGCAAAACTCAATTAACCCTCTTGCAAGACGACCAATCAGTCAACCTATGGACGTAGGTGTTCGAGCCATCAACTCCGTTATTACCGTAGGTCAAGGGCAGCGTATGGGTCTGTTTGCAGGCTCTGGTGTCGGTAAATCAGTATTACTGGGTATGATGACTCGCGGCTCTGAAGCAGATGTAATTGTGGTAGGTCTTGTGGGTGAACGTGGTCGTGAGGTAAAAGAGTTCATTGAAGAAATTTTAGGTGTTGAAGGGCGTAAGCGCTCAGTGGTGGTTGCAGCTCCAGCGGATGCTTCACCATTAATGCGTTTAAAAGGCTGTGAAAGTGCAGTGACCATTGCGGAATACTTTCGCGATCAAGGTCTTAACGTATTGTTATTACTTGACTCCGTTACCCGTTATGCCATGGCGCAACGTGAAATCGCCTTAGCCGTTGGTGAGCCTCCTGCGACTAAGGGGTATCCGCCTTCAGTATTTGCTAAATTACCAGCGCTGGTGGAGCGTGCTGGTAATGGTGGTGAAGGGCAAGGTTCGATCACCGCGTTTTTCACTGTGCTTAGTGAAGGGGATGATATGCAAGATCCAATTGCTGACTCTGCTCGCGCTATATTAGATGGCCACATTGTTTTATCTCGAGATTTAGCTGACAGTGGTCATTATCCGGCTATTGATATTGAAAAATCGATTTCTCGTGTTATGCCACAGGTTGTATCTGAAGCGCATATGCAACAAGCTCGAGTGCTAAAACAAGTGTATTCAATGTATCAACAGAACAAAGATATGATCACACTAGGTGCGTACCAAAAAGGCACCGACCCTATGCTTGACCAAGCAATTAATATGATGCCACGTGTGAATCAATTCCTTCAGCAAGGCATGAAAGATGTGATCAGTTATGATGATGGTCTACAAGGTCTTGCACAGTTATTAGGACAAGGTTAATGGCTCAAAGTAAACTTGATTTATTGTTAAAGCTCGAGAGCGATAAAGAAGAATCTTTACGCATGGATTATTTAAAAGCCCAGCAGCACTTACAAAGTAATCAACAAAAACTGCAAGGGCTGAATAACTTTCGCATGGAGTATTCTCAGCAGTTGCATTTGAAAGGACGATCTGGTTTGTCTAGTGCTGGGTTTAGTCAATATCATGCCTTTATCGCAAAAATTGAAGAAGCGATACGCCAGCAAGCCAGCACAGTGAATACTGCAAAACAGGTTGTTACGCAGCGCAAAGCATTGTGGTTAAAACAGCAAGTGAAAGCAAAAGCAGTGGCGAAATTAATCGAAAAGCAAGCTGAAAAACAAGCGATGAAAGTAGCTAAAGCGGAGCAAAAAATGCTGGATGAATTTGCTTCAAATCAGTTTTATCAACGTCAACTTAAAAACGCACTTCTCTAAAATACTATCTTTTTTAGGCATGTTAATTGCATTTACCTAACCAGTAGCATTAATTTTGGCACTTGCGGCGGCAAATTGCCTCTTTAGTTTTAGGTGAATTATGGCGATCAGTGATATCAATTTGCAGGTTAAAACTGAGCAAGGTACTGGTTTTTCAGGCAAAGACTCAGAGTCTAGCGACAAAGCATCGGGCTTAAGTTTTTTAACTTCACTTACAGAAGCAAGTGAAGCGGCAAACGCGCAAGCAAATACCACCCCTCAAACAAAAAGTGATGCAGATACTCATTCTGTTGATGAAACTAAAGCTGTCAGTATTTCTGAAGAACCTAAATCAGATGCCAAATTAGGCGACGAAAACACAACTGCTGATGCTAAAGTTGCAACTGCTACCGCGTCTACACAGCAGCAATCTAAAACAAGTCCAGATATTCGTAATGCAGCTGTAACTAAAGAGCCAAGCGATGAACTTGCTCTTGTAGAAGATGAAGAAAATTCACTGCTTTCGCAAATTAATGCAGCTCAAGCTATGAGTACACGTGTTAATAAATTGATTGAAAATAATGACTTTAGCCCGGTAGTTGTTGATAAAAAACCAACCCCAATCGATACCATTACACCTGTTATACCTTCACCGATGACAGACGTTGCACACACCGATGATTCAAAAGCCGACGCTGAAGGCGACAGTTCAATAGCAAGCTTATTACATAAGTCTAAAGTTGCGACAGCGGTAGATAGCCAGCTAAAAGCGATTGGCGATTTACCACCAAAAGATAGTGTGACTCCGATTGTTGATGGTCCATTAACAGACAAAGAAAAGCAGGGTGTTTCAGCTGTTAATACACCGGATACAAAACCTCAGGTAGCTAACTTTGCCAGTGCAACACAAGCAACTGACAACAAAGAAACCACAGTTGATGTAGACGCTCTGTTAAATAGCGCTCAAAAACAGACTGTGAATTCAGACGCTGCAAAAACATCTGATGGCAAAGAACTTGGCTTAAATGAGACAAGTAAAACTGTTTTAAATAAGGTGGTTGCAGATTTAAATAGCGATGCTCAAGTAGATACAAAAACAGCTGAAGTTAATTCAAAACAAACACAAAGCTACACTGACAAAACGGCAGCAAATTTCAGTGCTGAGCAAAGCATTGCTAAAAACATTGAAGCTGGCACGGCAAAAGTGGCAGATAAACCAACTGACGCAGCTGCCAAAATTGATCAAGCCGTAACAGAAAAACCAGTTTTAGATAAACCAGTAACAGATAAGTCAATCGTTAGCTTGCTGGCCAAAGTACAAAGTGGCGATGGGCAGGCTGTAAGTGAGTTCGCTAAAGGTTTATCGCTAACCTCTGAGCAACAAATAAATCAACTTAAAGCTGATAATAAGCTCGGTGCTGATGAGGTGGCAACAATCAAGTCGCTATTGACTGATGTGAACAGTAGTAAGCCTACAACGCAAACTGCACAGAGTCCTGTATCACAACTTGCTGTAGAGCAAGACATTGCTGAAGAAAGCCAGGCAAAACAAGATGCTAAATTAGCTGACAATAAAGCTCTCGATAACAAATTACCTACAGGTGTAGAAAAGCAAATCACGGCGCTGACTAAGGATGAGCAGCAAGCATTGTTAAACAAAGTGAACACTCAGTTGCAAACGTTAACGCCGGGCACTGCTCAGTACGAAAAATTAGCTGCAGCTCAAACTGTGCTGACAGAGGCTATAAATGCCCCTGCAACAGCCAGTACTGCGATGCCAGTAACCGCAGCAACAGTTAATGTTGAAAATAATAAAGCGAAACAAAATAATACCGCGCAAATTACAGCCGATGTGACAAAAGTAGTTGCTAGTGAAGAAGTAACCACAGAGCTTGTTACAAAAATTAATACAGAACGTACACAGGAAACTGTTACTGTGCGTGTAGCTCAATTATTTACCCAGCTAACGACTCAAGCAAATGCAACAACACAACCAGGTGCCTATGAAATGGCTCATCAGCAATATGAGCAAGTACTAGACGTACAAACACTGCATACACAAACAACTGCGCAAACTCAGACTCAATCTAAATCGGTGAATGTTGACCCTGGTGTAATGCAAGCGATTAATATCATAAAAAGTGATGCTGCAAAGATGCTTCAAGAGCGAGTTAGCGCGTTACTAAATATTAATAATAAAGAAGCTGAAATTCGCTTAGATCCGCCAGAAATGGGCAGTATGCAAATTCGTATACGTAGCGATGCGGAGCAAGCTCAAATTAATTTTGTTGTTCAAAATCAGCAGGCTAAAGAAGCTTTAGAGCAATCAATGCCACGCTTACGAGAAATGCTTGCACAGCAAGGTATTGAGCTTGGTGAAAGTAGTATTCAGCAGGGGAACCCTGAGCAACAACAAGAGCAGTCTGGGCAAGGGCAGCTTGCTGGAAATCAACAGGCTGAGGAGCAGCAGCCAGAAGTAACAGCACAAAGCGCAGAAACTTCTCGACAACAATCTTCATCATCAATAGATTACTATGCATAAGTCCTGCTATTATAAGAAATAAAATAGTTACAGCGCGATAAACAGCTTGCTGTAACTTTGAGGGAAGTGACAATGGCCGAAGAAGCAAATTTAGAAATAGAAGATACGGGTAAAGGCAAAAAGAAGCTGATTATCATCATTGCTGCTGTAGTGTTGATTGCTGGTGCTGCTGCGGGTTACTTTTTATTTATGGGCGATGATGCCCCTGAAGAAAGCCTAGCAGATGAAACCACAGTGACAGAGGCTGCTGCACCATCGAGCTCCGCACAGATTGGTTCGGCTCTGTATGTCGCAATGCCACGCCCATTTGTATTTAATGTACCCGGTGCTAGTCGCGACCGAATTGTACAAATAAAAGTTCAGCTACTTGTTCGAGGTGAAGTGAACGAAGAAACTGCCAAAAAGCATATTCCACTTATCGAAAGTACCTTACTTGGCGTTCTTTCAACAACGACCGCAGATGAATTAGGTACCAGTGAAGGTAAAGAGTCAGTACGTGTTGCTGCACTTGAAAAAGTACAATCAGCATTAAGTGATGTTGAAGGTAGCAAAGTGATAGAGCGGGTATTATTTACCGGCTTTGTGATGCAATAAGGGGTCAGCGTGAGCGATTTATTATCTCAAGACGAAATTGATGCGCTCTTACATGGCGTTGATGAAGTCGAAGAGGAAGATATTCACGAAGGTGATGACTTAGACAGTAATACCTTACAGTATGACTTCTCATCACAAGATCGTATTGTTCGGGGTCGTATGCCGACCTTGGAGATCGTGAATGAACGTTTTGCCCGTCATATGCGAATTAGCCTATTTAACATGATGCGCCGCACCGCTGAGGTGTCGATTAACGGCGTACAAATGATTAAATTTGGCGAATATATTCATACCTTATTCGTGCCAACTAGTTTGAACATGGTACGTTTTCGTCCGTTGAAGGGCACCGGCCTAATTACCATGGAAGCCCGATTAGTATTCATTTTAGTGGATAACTTTTTTGGTGGTGATGGCCGCTATCATGCAAAAATAGAAGGCCGTGAATTTACCCCAACAGAACGCCGTATTGTTCAAATGCTGCTTAAAATTATCTTCGAAGATTATAAAGAAGCATGGGCGCCGGTAATGGATGTGTCTTTTGAGTACCTTGACTCAGAAGTTAACCCAGCGATGGCTAACATCGTAAGTCCAACTGAAGTGGTTGTTATTAGCTCTTTCCATATTGAGCTAGATGGTGGTGGCGGTGATTTCCATATCGCATTACCTTATTCGATGCTTGAGCCAATCCGTGAATTACTCGATGCCGGTGTGCAATCAGACACTGAAGACACTGACTTACGTTGGAGTAAAGCATTACGTGATGAGATCATGGATGTTGAGGTCGATTTATCGACTCAATTGCTTGAGGTTGATCTAACGCTACAACAGATTATGGAGCTTAAAGCTGGCGATATTATCCCTGTTGAAATGCCAGAACATATCACCGTATTTGTAGAAGAATTGCCGACCTTCAGAGCGAAAATGGGCCGCTCTCGTGACAATGTGGCACTACAAATTAGTGAAAAAATTAAACGCCCTGAATCAGTTAAGTCAGAACTACATGTGTTCACAAAAGGTGGCAAAAAACTGGATTCAGATGCAGAATTAGCAGAACTAGAAGAAGATCTACATCTATCTGAAGGTGTAGATTTAGACTGGTAGTCGATTTATAAGGTTAAACATAATGAGTGATGATCAAGATACAATGGACGAATGGGCTGCGGCACTAGCCGAAGCTGAAGAAGCTGAGGGTGGCTCAGGCGATGCTGCTGTAGCGGAGCTTGATGAGTTAAAAGATGAAAGACATGAGCTGTCTGGCGACGAAAAACGTAAACTTGATACTATCTTGGACATTCCAGTTACTATTTCGATGGAAGTGGGTCGTTCAAAAATCAACATTCGTAACTTATTACAGCTTAACCAAGGTTCAGTGGTAGAACTAGACCGAGTCGCTGGTGAGCCACTTGATGTATTGGTTAATGGCACCCTGATTGCGCATGGTGAGGTGGTTGTCGTCAACGATAAGTTCGGTATTCGTTTAACTGACGTTATCAGCCAAGTTGAGCGTATTAAAAAGTTACGATGAATGCTTTAGTCGCTTTAACAAGTGCGTCGAGCACTGCATTTCCTACGGCATCACCGACGGCAGATTTACTGTCTATGGTGATGTCTTTGCTTTTAGTGCTGGTGGTTATTATTGCTTTGGCTTTTTTGGTTAAAAAACTAAATCCAAATCTTGCTAATAGTGATGAATTTAAAGTAGTGCGCAGTTTGCCTTTAGGTTCTCGTGAGCGCTTGATGGTCATTGAAATCGATAACGCTCAGCACCTAATTGGTGTGACCCCGCATAGTATTAACTACCTGCATAAGCTAGAAACACCACTACAAGAAAAAGAACTGCCAGAACTTGCCAAAAAATTTGGTAAGTTGCTGAACCCACAATCACCTTCAAATAAAAAGAATTAACGCTATGATCAAGTGGATACTTATTTTAGCAAGTGTGTTGTTTTTGCCGTCGGTTAACGCTGAAGGCATAGAAGCACTGACCATTACCACCAACCCTGATGGCTCTCAAGATTACTCCGTGACGCTACAAGTGTTAGCGATCATGACGGCGCTGAGCTTTATTCCAGCGGCGGTCATTATGATGACCTCATTTACAAGGATTATTGTGGTTCTGGCGATATTACGCCAAGCAATAGGCCTACAACAAACGCCATCGAATCAAATTTTGTTAGGTATGTCGCTGTTTTTAAGTATTTTTATTATGGCGCCAATTTATCAGCAAGTGAATGAGCGCGCTATTGAGCCATACTTGAATGAACAAGTTACCTCAGTGCAAGCATTAGAACTTGCCAAAGAGCCAATGAAAGCGTTTATGCTCTCGCAAGTTCGTATAAAAGATTTAGAGACTTTTGCGAAAATAGCTGGTTATGAGCAATTAGATTCGCCAGAAGACACGCCGTTGATTGTATTGATCCCAGCGTTTGTTACCAGCGAATTGCAAACGGCCTTTATCATTGGTTTTATGTTTTTCATCCCATTTTTGATTGTGGATTTAGTCGTGGCCTCCGTATTAATGGCCATGGGTATGATGATGCTTTCGCCGATGATTGTATCTTTGCCGTTTAAGATTATGCTGTTTGTATTAGTAGACGGTTGGAGCCTTGTGATGGGCACGCTGGCAAAGAGCTTTGGGCTCGGGGTGTAACAATGCAATTCAAGACACATAATTAGGTAGGAGAGGCAAAATGGAACCAGAAATTTTTGTCGATATACTCAGTGACGCGCTATTCTTAGTTATAAAGTTAGTGTCTGCAATCGTAGTACCTGGCTTATTAGTCGGTCTTGTAGTGGCAGTTTTCCAGGCGGCAACATCAATCAATGAGCAAACCTTAAGCTTTTTACCTCGTTTGCTGATTACCATAAGCGCACTTATTATCGGTGGTCACTGGTTCACGCAAGAGCTTATGGATTATTTTACTCGTTTAGTGATGTCGATACCGGAGATAGCAGGCTAAATGGAATTTCCATTTGCGGTTATTATTCAATGGCTCAGCGATTTTTTGCTGCCATTAGTGCGTATTAGCTCAATGATTATGATCATGGCAGGCCTTGGTGCGAAGAATGTACCAAGCCGAATTAAGCTTGGTTTAGCGGTAGTTGTAACCTTTGTTGCTGTGCCTATGCTGCCCCCTGCGACTTTTAATAACTTATTTTCGTTTGAGATGATCCTTGTGGTCATTCAGCAAATGCTTATTGGTGTGGCGATAGGCTTTGCTTCAGTACTATTATTAAATACCTTTGTTTTAGCAGGGCAAATACTCGCGATGCAAACTGGTCTTGGTTTTGCGTCCGTCGTTGATCCATCGAATGGTCTGAGTGTACCCGCTGTGGGTCAGTTTTACCTGATTTTGGCTACCTTACTGTTCTTTGTTTTTAATGGTCACTTAATGATGATCCAAATGGTCATTCATAGCTTTGAAGTATTACCAATTGATGGCAATTGGTGGGCGGTTGATCATTATTGGGATATCGTTACTTGGGGCGGTTGGATGTTCACCACAGCCTTGGTGCTTGCTTTAGCACCACTGACAGCTATGCTGGTTATTAACATGTCGTTTGGTGTGATGACCCGTGCGGCACCGCAGTTAAATATTTTTTCGATTGGTTTTCCGTTTACCTTAGTGGCTGGGCTCGTGATTATTTGGGCAACGCTAGGTAACTTCATGACTCAATTTGAGTTTCAGTGGTTAAAAATGGTTGAGTTAATGTGCAGCCTTGTTGGTTGTACACCTTAGGAGCACGCCATGGCTGAAGATTCAGGTCAAGAAAAAACCGAAGAACCCACGCAGAAAAAAATTGATGATGCCAAAAAGAAAGGTCAGGTTGCCCGCTCAAAAGAGCTAGGTACAATGTTTGTGCTTATCTTTTCAGCTATTTCCTTATTGTTGTATGGACCTGAAATTGGCAAAGGTCTTTATAATGTGATGGGGCGCTTATTAAGCCTTAACCGTAATGAAACCTACGACACCACTAAAATGTTTTCAGTGTGGGGAATTGTTGCGGATGCGTTGTTATTCCCTATGGCAATGTTTGTGTTGATCATCGTGATAGCCGCTTTTGTTGGGAATACTTTACTGGGGGGCTATAACTTTAGTTGGCAAGCGGCAGCACCAAAAGCAAGTAAGATGTCGCCGGCTAAAGGTATTAAGCGTATGCTTGGCCCTCAAGCAGGAGTAGAGCTAGTTAAGTCTATTTTAAAATTTGTAGTGGTTGCAGGTTTTGCGGTGTTCTTAATTAATACTTTCTTTGATGAAATACTGCACCTAAGCATTGAAAGCGCGCCCGGAAATTTTATCCATGCACTCGAAATCCTCTCTTGGATGTTCTTGGGGCTAACTTGTACGTTAATCATTATTGCAGCAATAGATTCTCCTTATCAAAGTCACAAACACCATAAACAGTTAAAAATGACCTTACAAGAGGTAAAAGACGAATTTAAAAACTCTGAGGGTGATCCGCAAATAAAAGCGCGTATTCGCCGTACTCAGCGTGAAATGTCGCAAAGGCGTATGATGCAAGATGTACCTGATGCCGATGTGATTGTAACCAACCCGACCCATTATTCTGTAGCACTTAAATACGATACAGCTAAAGCGGGTGCGCCAATTGTGCTTGCTAAAGGCGTGGACGAGCTTGCTATGCAAATTCGTAAAGTGGGTAAGGGTAATGACGTGCCAATTGTTGAATCACCGATGCTTACACGTGCGCTGTATCACACCACCGATGTGGGCAATCAAATACCTGATCAGCTATTCACAGCCGTTGCGCAAGTGCTGGCTTATGTCTTCCAGTTAAAGCGCTTCCAAAAAGGGCGTGGAAAACGTCCTGTTCCACTTAATAAAAAGCTCCCAATACCCGATGCTTACAAATATTAGTCAGTAGTTATATAACTTGGAATAGTTATTGCAAATTCCGTGTAGTGTCAATATTTTGAAATTGTTGAATTATGGAATTTAAAGCGGTATTACAACAACTTAACAGAGATAAAAAAGAATATGCGAAGGGTATCGGCACGCCGTTAATGGTACTTGCTGCGCTGGGCATGGTGATTTTACCCCTGCCGCCATTTCTTTTAGATATTCTATTTTCGTTTAATATCGCGTTAGCACTGGTGGTGTTACTGGTTACGGTTTACACCATGAAACCACTTGAATTTGGTATGTTCCCTGCGGTTCTACTAATTGCAACCATCATGCGCTTAGCACTGAATGTCGCCAGTACCCGTGTAGTATTGCTAGAAGGTCATAATGGTGGTGATGCCGCTGGTAAAGTTATCGAGGCCTTTGGTTCGGTGGTTATCGGTGGTAACTATGCAGTTGGTTTAGTGGTCTTCCTGATTTTAATCATTATTAACTTTGTGGTTATCACCAAGGGTGCTGGCCGAATTTCTGAAGTATCAGCTCGCTTTACTCTTGATGCAATGCCAGGTAAACAAATGGCGATTGATGCTGACTTAAACGCCGGTTTCATTAGTGCAGAGCAAGCCCGTGAACGCCGTGAAGAAGTCACCCGCGAAGCCGATTTCTATGGTTCAATGGATGGTGCGAGTAAGTTCGTAAAAGGCGATGCGATAGCGGGTATCGTTATTCTAGTGATTAACATCGTTGGTGGTTTATTTGTTGGTATGATCCAACATGATTTATCGTTCAGCCGTGCGATGGAAGTGTACACCTTGCTAACCATTGGTGATGGTCTAGTTGCACAGCTACCTTCACTATTACTGTCTATCGGTACCGCAATCGTTGTTACCCGTCAAAATGAATCGCACAACATGGGCGACCAAGTTAAGACACAGCTAGGTAACGAAAAATCACTTTATATCGCATCAGGTATTTTAATCATCATGGGTATTGTGCCGGGTATGCCGCACATCGCATTTTTAAGCTTAGGTGCATTACTGGGTTACCTTGCTTATTTCACACAGCAACAAAAAGCCAAAGCAGAAGCCGAAAAAGCAGAGCAAGAGGCAAATGGTGGTGCACCAGGTACAGGTGTTGCCAATAAACAAGAACAAAAAGAGCTGGGTTGGGATGACGTTCAGCAAGTTGATGTTATTGGCTTAGAAGTAGGGTATCGATTGATTCCACTTGTTGACCAATCTCAAGGTGGTGAACTGTTAAATCGTATTAAAGGTGTGCGTAAAAAACTGTCTCAGGAGCTTGGCTTCTTAGTACCTCCTGTGCACATTCGCGATAACTTAGAGCTCGACCCGAATGCTTACAGAATCACTATGATGGGTGTTTCAAGCGGTGAGGGTGAGCTTAAGCATGGTGATGAGTTAGCGATTAATCCAGGCCAAGTATTTGGTCCAATCAAAGGGGTTGCCACTACAGACCCAGCATTCGGATTAGATGCGGTGTGGATCAAACCTGATCAAAAAGATGAAGCACAATCACTTGGCTATACCGTCGTTGATTCAGCAACTGTGGTTGCAACTCATATCAGCCAGTTACTTACTAACAGTGCTGCTTTACTACTTGGTCATGAAGAAGTACAAAACTTACTAGATATGTTAGCGAAGAGTCATCCACGTCTTGTTGAAGGACTGGTTCCTGACGTATTACCACTTACTACTATCGTAAAAGTGCTACAAAACTTACTTAATGAAGGGGTGGCAATTCGCGATATGCGCTCGATTGTACAAACTCTTGTTGAGTATGGTCCACGTAGCCAAGACCCAGATGTGCTAACGGCTGCAGTGCGAATTTCACTGCGCAGACTAATCGTTCAAGACGCTGTTGGTATGTCTTCTGAGATCCCTGTCATAACCTTGGCGCCTGAGTTGGAACAGATGTTGCATCAGTCACTTCAGAATGCAGGTGACGAAGGTGCCGGAATAGAGCCAAGCCTTGCAGAGCGACTTCAGCAATCATTGAATGAAGCGCATCAAAACCAAGAAATGGCCGGTGAACCTTCGATACTGTTAACGTCAGGAATGTTAAGAACTGTGTTATCTCGCTTCGTTAAGTACACCATCCCAGGTTTAAGGGTGATGTCTTACCAAGAGGTACCAGACGAAAGACAGATTAAGATTGTCAGCTCAGTAGGCCAACAATAGGATAGTAAAGGGGTTGAACCATGAAAATTAAACGTTTTTTTGCTAAAGATATGCGCACAGCACTGAAAGAAGTGAAAGATGAACTAGGTGTTGATGCGGTTATTATGTCGAACAAAAAGCTTGCTAACGGCGTTGAAATCGTTGCAGCTGTTGATTACGACAAAGCAGCCCCGAAAGCCGAAGCTAAACCAGCAGTGGCACAATCAGCACCTGCTCCACAGCATAACTTTGTTAAACCTGAGCCAATGCGTGCTAAACCTGAGCCGCAAGCGAAAGTTGCTGATAGCCTACAAGCGTTACTTGAGCGTCAAGCCCCACGCCCTCGTTCGCCAGAGCTTGCGTCAATGTTTAGTCAATCTGGTATTGATACGAGTGAACACTATCAACCAAAAGAGCCAAGCTTTGAGCAGCAACAGCCTGAATATAAGCAAGCTCCTCGTTATCAACAGCAAGCAGCACCTCGTGTACAAACTCAAGCACATAGCTTAGGTTTTGATGACGACTTAGATTCTGGTTTTGATGATTTAGATTCACCAGCCGAGCACAAAAACTCAGCACCTGCGAATCAATCAGAAATGACGACCATGCGTGAAGAAATGAATGCGATTCGTCAATTACTTGAACACCAAGTATCTGGCTTAATGCAACAAGATATGGCACGCCGTGATCCGACTCGTGCATGTATGATTGACCGCTTAGCAGGTATGGGTATTGAACGTGATGTTGCAGAGCAAATGGCTTGTTTCATTCCTGACGACGTATCACGTCAACAAGCGTGGCAAGCACTTCTGCAAATGGTTGAAAACCAAATGCATACAACGAATAACGAAATTCTGCGTCAAGGCGGTGTATTTGCGTTAGTGGGTCCAACAGGCGTTGGTAAAACAACCACAGTTGCAAAATTAGCTGCACTGGGTGCACAAAAATATGGTGCTGATAAAGTGGCGTTGATCACCACTGATACCTACAGAATTGGTGCCTACGAACAATTGGCTACTTATGGTCGTATTATTGGCTGTGGTGTTAAGCAGGTAAAAGATGCGAATGAATTAGCTGAAGTGTTATACCATTTACGTAATAAGCGTCTAGTATTAATAGACACAGCGGGTATGAGCCAACGTGATTTACGTTTAACTGAGCAGTTAAATACCCTAATGCGTAATCAGCGTGTTGATATTCGTAGTTATTTAGTATTAAGTGCTACAGCACAGATAAATGTGTTGCAAGAAACCGTAAGACACTTTAAAAAGGTTCACCTAAGTGGCTGTATCTTCACTAAATTGGATGAATCTTTAAGTTTAGGTGAGATTATTAGCATAGCGATTCAAAATCGCCTGCCAATAGGGTATCTTACTAACGGTCAGCGCGTTCCTGAGGATATTCGCGTAGCGAATGCTGAAAAACTAGTGAAAAAAGCTGAACAATTGTATTTAAAACGAGCAAAAGCACAACATTCAAGACGTCAAGCAGTAGCGTCGAACACAGTAGGGATGTATGATTAACACAGTATTAGATCAAGCAAGCGGCCTGCGCAAAATGAATCAAAATAATAATAGTGGCGTTAAAGTTATCGCTGTTACTGGCGGTAAAGGTGGAGTGGGTAAAACCAACGTTTCACTCAATACCGCAATCGCATTAGGTCAGCAAGGAAATCGTGTATTAGTATTAGATGCCGATTTAGGTTTGGCAAACTGTGACGTAATGCTTGGCCTTCGTGTTGAACGTAATTTATCTCATGTTTTGTCAGGCGAGTGTGAGCTTGACGAAATTCTTGTTGAAGGCCCTGCGGGCATCAAAATTGTACCAGCAACGTCTGGTTCACAAAGCATGGTTGAATTAACGCCATCTGAGCATGCAGGCCTTATTCGCGCTTTTAGCGAGTTAAATACCGAGTTTGATATTTTAATTGTCGATACCGCCGCAGGTATTTCTGACATGGTATTAAGCTTTTCTCGTGCAGCCCAAGACGTTGTTGTGGTTGTATGCGATGAACCTACCTCAATTACTGATGCTTACGCACTTATTAAAGTGCTTAGCCGTGAGCATGGCGTATATAAATTTAAAATTGTTGCCAATATGGTGCGCAGTTTGCGTGAAGGGCAAGAATTATTTGCTAAACTTTCAAAAGTAACGGATCGTTTTTTAGATGTTTCAATGGAGTTGGTAGCAACCATTCCTTATGACGAGAACATGCGTAAATCTACGCGACGTCAAAAGGTGATTGTTGAATTATTCCCGAACTCACCGGCAGCGGTGGCGTTTAAAACATTAGCAACAAAAGCAGTTAAGTGGCCGATCCCTAATCAACCGTCTGGCCATTTAGAATTTTTTATTGAAAAACTAGTAAACGGCTAACTATGACAACATCGGTGAATAAAGCGATGGGATATCAATCAGCACAGAACTTAAATGCGATTGTCGAAAAACATGCCTCTTTAGTCAAAAAAGTGGCGTGCCATCTAATTGCTCGTTTACCTGCCAGTGTACAACTCGATGATTTAATTCAATCAGGCATGATAGGCCTAATTGAAGCATCAAAAAACTTTGATGCTAGCAAAGGTGCTAGTTTCGAAACCTTCGCTGGAATTCGTATTCGTGGTGCGATGTTAGACGAAATTCGTAGAGGTGACTGGGCGCCACGCTCAGTTCACCGAAATGCCCGCCTTGTGGCTGAAACCATTTCCGAATTAGAAAGCACTTTAAATCGTGAGCCCAAAGATACTGAAGTCGCTGAAAAACTTGATATTACGCTAGATGAGTACCATCATATTCTACATGATGTAAATTCGAGTAAAGTATTAGGTATTGAAGATTTAGGTGTAGATGAAGACGTCATCACACCAGTAGGTCAGGATTTAGGACTAGACAAACCGTTTAATAACGTTAAAAATGAGCGGTTTAACCAGTCTCTATTAACGGCTATCCAATCGTTACCAGAAAGAGATGCTCTCGTTTTGTCTTTGTACTACAACGACGAAATGAACTTAAAAGAAATAGGACACATACTCGATGTTAGCGAGTCGCGTGTGAGTCAAATACATGGTCAGGCGATGATTAAGCTCAAAGCAAAAATCAATGACTGGATTAATTAGTAGTAAGTAAATAAAGGTTCAAACCTCACCGGAGGATGTTTTGGATAAAAACATGAAAATTCTTGTTGTTGATGATTTTTCTACAATGAGACGTATCATTAAAAATCTATTAAGGGATTTAGGTTTTACCAATGTGCAGGAAGCTGACGACGGTTCAACAGCATTGCCAATGCTACAAAATCAAGAATTTGATTTTGTTGTAACTGATTGGAACATGCCTGGTATGCAAGGTATTGATTTGTTACGTGCAATTCGTGCTGATGATAGCCTTAAGCATATTCCTGTATTAATGGTGACAGCTGAAGCGAAAAAAGAACAAATTGTTGCTGCTGCTCAAGCAGGTGTTAATGGCTATATCGTTAAACCATTCACTGCTGCGACACTTAAAACCAAATTGGAAAAAGTGTTTGAACGTTTAGGTTAATCTAAGGGGAGAGGCTTATGTCAGCACTTGCTGCGCCTCAAATAAGTTTAGAGCAAGCTCGTCAACTTGTTGAGTATCTTGAAAATGGTGAACAAGAAAAAGCAGATAAGCTCATTCTTGACGCTGCATCAAAAGAACAATCAGAGTTGTTTGCTGAAGTCGGCAAATTGACGCGTCAGCTTCATGAAGCGTTAAAAAACTTTGACCTAGATACTCGTCTCACTGATTTAACTACTGACGCGATCCCAGACGCTAAGCAGCGCTTAAATTATGTTATGGAAATGACAGAAAGCGCCGCCAATAAAACCATGGATGCGGTTGAAGCAAGTTTACCAATAGCGCAACAACTTGCTGATGAAATTGCCGCAATCAAACCTACGTGGGATCGTTTAATGAACCGAGAAATTGAACTCGGTGAATTTAAATCGTTATGTCATAGCTTAGATAAGTTCATGAATAACTCGCATACCAAAACCGATGAGCTCCAAGGTTTGATGACTAATGTGCTGATGGCGCAGGATTATCAGGATTTAACCGGACAAGTTATTCGCCGTGTTATTGAGTTGGTGCGAGAGGTAGAAGACAGTTTAATTAATCTCTTAACTGTGTTTGGCAGTCAAGAAGATGGTCATCAACAACAAGAAAAACAGGCCATAGAAAAAGCACCTGCAACAAGTGACACACTAGCAGGTCCTGAAGGGCCAATTATTGATAAAGAGTCTCGCGATGATGTTGTCTCAGGACAAGATGAAGTCGATGATCTATTATCAAGTCTGGGCTTCTAAGAGGAGAGTAGCTGCATGAGCTTTGAAGTCGATGAAGATATATTACAGGATTTCCTTGTTGAAGCAGGAGAAATCTTAGAGCTTTTGTCAGAGCAATTAGTTGAGCTTGAAAACAACCCAGAAGACAAAGATCTATTAAACGCCATTTTTAGAGGCTTCCATACTGTTAAAGGTGGTGCAGGCTTCTTAAGTATGACTGAACTTGTAGATGCGTGTCATGGCGCAGAGAATGTTTTCGATTTATTACGTCAAGGTGTACGCAGTGTAACACCAGAACTAATGGACGTAATTTTACAGGCTCTCGATACTATCAACGAAATGTTCGCTACGATTCAAAATCGCGAACAGCCAGAGCCTGCAGACCCAGCCCTATTAGAAGTCCTTCATAAATTAAGTCAGCCACCAACCGCAGAAGAGCTTGCTGGTGAAGATTTATCTGTAGCAGAGGATGTTGCAGTTGCACCTGAAGAACCTGCAGTTGAAGAGCCTGCTGTTGATACGCCTGAAGTCACAGCAGATACAGCAACAGACAATATCGATGAAGATGACCCGTTTGCGTTTGATATGTTATTTGATGGCGGCGGTCTTGCAGATAGCAGCGCTGAGCCTCAAAATATTGACGAAATCACCGAAGACGAATTTGAAAGCTTACTAGATGAACTGCATGGCAAAGGCCAAGGTCCAGCAGCGACTGCTCCTGAAGCAATTAGCAGTGATAGTGACGATATTACCGATGATGAATTTGACAGCTTATTAGACGAACTGCATGGCGTTGGTAACTTTGGTGAAGTAAAACAAGATACTCCTGCTCAGCCTGAAGCAGCAAAACCTGCACAGCCGGCTCCTCAAGCACCTGCAGCAGATACTTCAAGCAATGACTCAGACGATGAAATTAGCGATGACGAGTTTGAAGCGCTGCTTGATGAATTACACGGTAAAGGTACTGCTCCTCAGTCTTTAGAAACGGCTGCGCCAGAAAAAGCGCCTGAACCACCAAAAGCAGAACCTGCAAAACCAGCACAGCCTGCACCATCAAAACCGGCACCTACCCCTAAACCTGCTGCCGCAGCGCCTAAACCTGCTGCCGCAGCGCCTAAACCTGCTCCAGCTCCTGCAAAAGCACCAGAAAAATCGCCTGCAGCTTCTGCTGCACCGAAAAAAGCGCCACCACCACAGGCAGAAACAACGGTACGTGTTGATACTAAACGTCTCGATGAAATCATGAACATGGTGGGTGAGCTGGTATTGGTCCGAAACCGCTTAGTGAGCCTTGCTAATAACAGCAATAGCGAGTCAATGGGCAAAGCCATCTCTAACCTAGATGTGGTAACCGCAGACTTGCAAGGCGCGGTGATGAAAACCCGCATGCAGCCAATTAAGAAAGTATTTGGCCGTTTCCCGCGCGTTGTTCGTGACTTAGCCCGTAGCTTGAAAAAAGATATTAACCTGCAGCTAGTTGGTGAAGAAACCGATTTAGATAAAAACCTTGTTGAAGCACTTGCTGATCCATTGGTGCACTTAGTGCGTAACTCTGTTGACCATGGTATTGAAATGCCAGATGTGCGTGAAGCCGCAGGTAAACCGCGTACAGGTACCGTAACGCTTTCGGCATCACAAGAAGGTGATCACATCCTACTAACCATTCGTGATGATGGTGCAGGTATGGATGCTGAGAAACTGAAAAAAATCGCAATTAGCAAAGGGGTGATCGATCACGACCAAGCAAGTCGCTTGTCGGATACCGAAGCGTACAACTTAATCTTTGCACCAGGTTTCTCAACCAAAGAAGAGATCTCTGACATCTCAGGCCGTGGTGTCGGCATGGATGTTGTTAAAACTAAAATCACTCAGTTAAATGGCTCGGTTAATATTCAGTCTGAGCTGGGTGTAGGTACTGCACTTGAAATCAAGGTGCCATTAACACTTGCTATCTTACCGACCTTAATGGTTGTTGTGGGTGAGCAAACATTCGCATTACCACTTGCTGGTGTTAGCGAAATTTTCCACCTTGATTTAACTAAAACTAACGTAGTTGATGGACAACTGACAATTATTGTACGTGAAAAAGCGATCCCGCTTTTCTATTTACAACATTGGTTAGTAAAAGGCGCCAACCGCCAAGAGCGTAAAGCCGAAGGTCACGTGGTGATTGTACAAATAGGTACTAAGCAAGTGGGCTTTGTAGTTGACTCGTTAATTGGTCAAGAGGAAGTTGTTATTAAACCTTTGGATGCCTTATTGCAAGGTACACCAGGTATGGCAGGTGCGACAATTACTTCTGATGGTGGCATTGCATTGATCCTCGACGTACCTAGCATGCTTAAACACTACGTTGGCTAATAATAAATAATAAAGTGCAGCATTTAGCTGCACTTTGAATGATATAAAACAAGAGAGTGCCAATGGCAGTCAAAGTATTAGTTGTTGATGATTCAAGCTTTTTTCGCCGCCGTGTAAGCGAAATTTTAGAGCAAGACAGCAATATTCAAGTGATTGGTTTTGCCGTAAACGGTCGTGAAGCGGTCGATAAAGCCCGTGAATTAAAACCTGATGTAATTACTATGGATGTTGAAATGCCGGTTCTTGATGGCATTAGTGCCGTGAAAGAAATAATGGCAGCAACACCGACTCCTATTCTAATGTTCTCATCACTCACCCGTGATGGTGCAACAGCAACCCTAGATGCACTTGATGCTGGTGCCTTAGATTTTTTACCGAAAAAATTCGAAGATATTGCGCGCAACAATGAAGATGCAATCGCGCTTTTACAAAATAAAGTAAAAGAGATTGGTCGCCGCCGCCTTTCTCGTTTTGCGCGCCCAGCACCTATTTCGCGACCAACTCCGGCTCCTGTACCACGGAGCAGTAGCAGTACAAGTGCTCGCAGCGGGATTGTTCAGCCTGATCGCAGCTTTAGCCGTCCAGCTCCTGCTAGCTCGCCTGCAGCCTCGTCATCGAGTACAAGTAACATTCGCGCTTCGGGCAAGCAATATCAGTTGGTTGCTATTGGTACATCAACCGGTGGACCTGTAGCGCTACAAACAATTTTAACTCAGCTGCCAGCTAACTTTCCGCATCCAATTTTGCTTATTCAGCATATGCCAGCTGCGTTTACACCTGCTTTTGCAGCCCGCCTCAATGGCTTATGCAGAATCAATGTGAAAGAAGCGCAAAATGGTGACCGCTTAATGCCTGGTACCGCTTATTTAGCACCTGGTGGTCAACAAATGCTAATAGAAGGACGAGGCGGCTCTCGCACACTACGTGTGTTTGAAGACGACAGTCCGCGTATTACTTATAAACCGAGTGTTGATGTGACTTTTGCTAGTGCTGCAAAAACCTTTGGTGGTGATGTGCTAGCTGTCGTATTAACGGGCATGGGCGCAGATGGCCGTGATGGTGCGCGTATGCTTAAGCAAGTCGGTGCTACTATTTGGGCGCAAGATGAAAAAACCAGTGTGGTGTATGGTATGCCACAAGCTGTTGCAAATGCGGGGCTGGCGAGCGAGAGCTTAGCACTAACCGATGTTGCAGCTCGCCTAACACGTGAGACTGGTTGTGGATAAGCTATCTTTTCTTGGCTTAATTGTCGCGATAAGTGCCATCGCCTTTGGTTATGCATTAGAGGGCGGTGTTGTTTCTGCACTATTTAATGGTCCTGCGCTTATCATCGTACTCGGTGGTACGCTTGGGGCTGTGATGCTTCAAACCCCTGCAAGTGTTTTTACTAAAACACTAAAGATCAGTCATTGGGTGTTTTTTCCGCCATATCACGATATTGATGCAGCCATCGAACAAGTTAAGCGTTGGTCACACAAAGCACGCCAAGAAGGTTACTTAGCCCTTGAGTCTGAAGCGCTGTCGCATTCAGATCCTTATGCGGCAAAGGGGTTGAGTCTACTTGTTGACGGGATTGATGAGCAAAAGCTCAGAGATACCCTTGAAATTGATTTAATGCTTGAACGCGAGCGCTTACTCGAGGTAAGCCGGGTTTACGAAGCAATGGGTGGTTATAGCCCTACAATTGGTATTCTAGGTGCGGTACTCGGTTTGATTCAGGCCATGCAATTTATCACCGATCCTGAAAAACTGGGTGCCGGTGTCGCTACTGCGTTTATCGCTACTATTTATGGTGTTGGTTTAGCTAACTTATTATTTTTGCCTATGGCGAATAAACTTAAGCAGCAAGTTGAGCAAAAAATGCTTTATCATGAACTACTTGCTGAAGGTATTATTGCTATTTCGCAAGGTGAAAGCCCACTTAATATCGAACTAAAACTTGAGGCGTACCGTGTAGAGCGCCCAAGCTTAGTTGACGAGTAATTTATTATGATGCGCCGTCGTCTGCGTCATAACACGTCAAAAAACCAACATACTGAACGCTGGCTTGTCTCTTATGCCGATTACATGACCATCATGTTTGCTTTTTTTGTGGTCATGTATGCTATCGCAATTAGTAAAAATGAAGATTTTCAAATTCTCTCAGACTCACTGGAGCAGGTGTTCGAAAAATCAGCTCGTCAGCAACAACAGGTTGGCACTGGGGTTAACGGCACAGGCATACTAACTGACAGAGTCAGCCCTGAGAACGACATTCTATACGGTGAGAGCATTCGTAAAGATGAGCAAGGCCCTGAATTACTCGATGGGCAAAGCGAAACCAGCAATATTGAGAAAAAACATCTTGGCAAGCCTCTCGACAGCTTACTTACTAAATTGCAGTCTGCGCTTATTGATGAAATTCGTGATGGTGAAGCGAGTTTAGAGCTTCACCAAGATTGGCTTATCATCGAATTAAGTTCAGGTATGCTGTTTTCATCGGGCAGTGCTGTTGCACAGCAGCGTGCCAAGCAAGTTGTTGGTTTAGTGAAAGATATTATCGCACCGGTTGATAACTACATTCGCGTGCGTGGTTATACCGATAACGAAGGTATTCGTAATGAGATGTTTCGCTCAAACTGGGAGCTATCTGTAGCGCGGGCTACATCCGTACTGGTTGAGCTTGAGAGTTTAGGCATTAACCCTGCACGTATGGCTATTGAAGGCTACGGGCAGTATTCGCCCTTCGCAAGTAATGACACTGAGCAAGGTCGCGCAGAAAACCGCAAAGTGGTTGTTGCATTGTCTAAATATGGCTTACCGCCAAAAGAGCCAGAAAATACGGAACAAGAGTCACAAAACCAACCCCAACAGACGACAGAAATTGAGTTGCCAAGCGATGATAACAGCATTAAAGTGATTCAATTACCACATGGTGGCATTAGGATTACCACGCGCAATGAACAATAATAAGGTGTGATGTGAAAGTTTGGACCGTAGCGAATCAAAAAGGTGGAGTAGGGAAAACAACAACAGCCGTTAGCCTTGCTGGTATTCTTGCTTTACAAGGAAAACGCGTGTTACTTATTGACACCGATCCGCATGCATCATTGACTTATTATTTTGGTATCGATTCAGAAGACTTAGAAGTTAGCGTGTATGATATCTTTGCGCGCGGCAATAACATGGCCAGTGAAGAAATTTTACAGGCTCTATGTCCATCAACACTTGAAAACCTTGATATCTTACCTGCGACTATGGCAATCGCGACGCTTGATAGAAGCATGGGCAATAAAAATGGCATGGGCTTAATACTTAAAAAAGCACTGGCCAAAATTAGCGACCATTATGATTATGCGATTATTGATTGCCCGCCTGTTTTAGGGGTTTTGATGGTTAATGCACTTGCAGCCAGTGAGCGAATTTTAGTGCCAGTACAAACAGAATTTTTGGCCTTAAAAGGGCTTGATCGTATGATGCGTACGATGGAGCTGATGCAAACATCGCAAGCAAAACAGTACCAATATACAATTATTCCTACAATGTACGATAAACGTACTAAAGCATCACTTGAAGCTTACAAGACTCTGCAGGATAATTACAAAGATAAAGTATGGTCAGGCGTGGTGCCTGTCGATACAAAGTTTAGAGATGCTAGTTTAGCACAGCAAGTGCCGATTCAATTTTGCCCGCGTTCGCGTGGCGTTTTTGCCTATCGTGCACTGCTTGATTACTTAGTTGCACAAGGTTAAAGATGAGTAAGCATTTATTTGCCAATGAAAAAGTGATGACCCAATATTTGGGCGCTTTGTTGTGTGAAGATGAGCCTACAGACCAAAATCTTGAGCCAGTCGCAAAGCTGCTGGAGCAGGTTAAAGAGCCTGAAACTAAGACAGAAGAAAAGCTGACAGACGTTCAGCCTACTCCAGAACCTGTTTTACCACCCCCTGAACCGACTAAAGAGCTTGAGAAAACCGAGAACCAAGCTAATATCAAAGATATAGTCGCAGAACCTAAAGCTGAACTGGTTGCAAAAACCTCGTCTGATCGTCAAGAAGACTATTTTGATGGTGAATTTCAGGCATTATTCTTTGAGGTTGCAGGGTTAACGCTTGCTGTACCGTTAAAAGCATTAGGGGGAATTCATCAGCTGGCAGAGGTTAACCAATTATTTGGTAAACCTAAATGGTTTAAAGGTGTAATGCTAAACCGTGAAGAAAAACTAAATGTTGTTGATACTGCACGTTGGGTTATGCCAGAAAAGTATGATGAAAAATTAGAACAATCATTAGATTATCAGTATTTAATCACCTTAGGTGATAGCCAATGGGGATTATTGGCTGAAAAGCTCGTAAATAATATTACGCTTCGTAAAGAAGATGTAAAATGGCGAGCAAAATCAGGTAAGCGGCCTTGGCTTGCAGGTGTCATCAAAGAGAAAATGTGCGCCTTGATTGACGTTGAAAATTTAAATCAATTGCTAGAGCAGGGCTTAGACAGCCGTGAGCAGTAACTATTTTTACGGAGTAATAGCATGAGTGAAGAAAGACTACTGTCAGCAAATAAAAACGCTGATAGCAACGATGAAGTGTTACAGTGGGTAACCTTTAAACTTGAAGAAGAAACGTACGGCATTAACGTAATGCAAGTACAAGAAGTACTTCGCTATACCGAAATTGCTCCTGTACCAGGTGCGCCTTCTTATGTATTAGGTATTATTAACCTACGTGGTAATGTTGTTACTGTTATCGACACTCGTGCACGTTTTGGCTTAATGGGTGCTGAGGTCACTGATAACTCTCGTATCGTTATCATTGAAGCTGAAAAGCAAGTGATTGGTATTTTAGTCGACAGTGTCGCAGAAGTGGTTTACCTACGTAGCTCTGAAATTGACAGTGCGCCAAATATTGGCACAGAGGAAAGTGCTAAGTTTATCCAAGGTGTATCTAATCGTGATGGTGAGTTACTGATCTTGGTTGATCTTAATAAATTATTAAATGACGATGAGTGGGACGAGCTAAGCGCACTATAAGCGTTTGGAAATTATATGCTGTTATACTCTTTGTTTGGTGCCTCAATCTTACTTGTATTAGTGTGTTTGGGGCTTATTTTTGTCAATAACAATAAGCAAGCGGCGGCGATTCAAGCCAAGCAAAAACAGTTACAAGAAGCTCAACAGCAATTGAGTATTTTACGTAGCGAGGTGGCTGAGATGCGAGCCGGCATGCTGAGTATTGGCAAACGCGTTGTTGCTGTTGAAGAAAAAAGTAAAGAGCTTGAACAGCTACAAGATGCACAAAAATATGATGATCCGAATGCGAAAATTTATTCGCGAGCGGTTAAAATGGTTGAGCTAGGCGCTGATTTAGAAGAAATAATTCGTGAATGCGAATTACCTAGAGCCGAAGCTGAGCTACTCATGTCACTTCATAAACAAAAAGGCGCCCAATAAGGCGCTTTTTTATTTGAGTACATTTGAGCACTAGGCTTGAATGTTGAGCTTACCTTGAAAGTCTTGCCAACCTGGTGGAAATTTACCACGCAATACGTACGAAAAAGCAATTAACTCGGCAATGACATAATAGAGCTCTTTCGGGATTTCTTCACCTAACTCAAGATGTGATAAGGTTTGTGCTAAATCAGCATCTTGGTGTATCAAAATACCTTTTTGCTCAGCAAGTTTGACGATTTCTTCAGCCAATTCACCAAAGCCTTTACTGGTGACACGTGGCGAGCTACCAGCTTCGTAGAGTAAGCCAATTGCTGATTTATGCACCGCTTGTTCACTCATAAGAATTATACCTTAATGTTAATAATCGCATGGGATTTATAAAAAGCTTGGTGGCTTGACGTTCCTTGTTGCAAGTTTAACTCACCTACATTTAAGCCATGGCCTGCTAATTTATGACGCAGTGTTTCTAAATGCGGATGAGCAAGCGCTGTCACTTCTTGTGAAGAAGCGAGCAACTGGCAATCAACTGCTTTATCCATCACCTCTGCGGTAATTTGTAACTTGCCAAGCTGTGCATAATCAAAGTTCAAGCGCACAAACCAGACATTTTTCGCTTCGAGTTTATTTTTACTTGGCTTTTTATACTGTCCTAAGCTGATTTCTGTTTGCCCTGTTTCAGGAGGTAATTTCATCGGCAAGAAAAATTGCGCTAAAGCACTGTTATCTTGTTGCTGATTGATAGGTGTTGTTTGCACCTGAGCCAAAGTGTTTTTTAGTTGTGAAGCTTCAGCCGCCATGGCTTGTATCGCAGGCTGCTGTAGCTGCTCGAGTAATTTATTACCGTTAACGGCTTTAAAGTTGGGCACTAACACTTGCAGTAAGGCATCAAGACCTGTTTGATTATTAAAACTAAGGTTGGTTGGTGCTTGATTAATAATTGGCGCGGCAAGTGAAGCCACAGCTAATTGTTCTAACCCTTGGCTAAAGCTCGCTTGCTGAGTCTGGCTGGGTAATGCTGTTGGCCTGAGGATACTTAAAAGCTCTCGTTCAATCGTAGTAGGGTGCATGTTTTGACTCGAGATCATGCGATTAAATGCTTGATTTACGAGTCGATTCAAATCTACCGAAGACGATGTGTTTTGCTCACTCAGAGCTACAAGTTTTTCTGTTAATTGCACTGGTATAGGTGTGCTTGCTAAAGGTTTGCTTTCAGGAAGCGGTAATAGCTTCGCAATCAGTGCAGCCTCAATCGGTCTTATCGGCAACAATGGCTGACTCAAGTTGGGTTCTTTCAAAGCTAAGTAGGGGGCATGTAATTGAGTTTGCTGCTGGGCAACTTTTTGTAATCCTGCTGTTTGCTCAGCTGGTGTTCGAGTCGCTAGATTATTTTGTTTTACTTGCTTATTAGGCTCTGCTAGAAGACTTTTAGCTACTGTTTTTACAGCTTGTTGTTGTGAAGGGGCAGGTGCTCCTTTTAAATCAGGCTTTACATTTAGCGCAGAAGAATTTGGGTCTGTGCTTAATGTCGCTTGTTTAGTTTGTGTAACCTGCTCACTCGGGTTTTTAACTACTGAATTAGCAAGGTTACTTTTAGCTTGGGCGAGCTGCTCTGAGGCTGGTTTGTCAGATTTCATGGCAGTAACAGCGCCGCTAACTGCTTTGTTGTCTACAGGTGCTTGTTGTAAAGCCGTATCTTTATTCAAAGCAGGAGTTTGCGCTTTACTATTGATTGCTATTTGAGTGGCAGGGCGCTGCACGCTAACAAGCGGCTCTAAGCTGACTTTTATCCGTTGCAGTAACTGTATTAAAGGTGGAGTCTTGTTATAACTCACGGGTAAGCTAACTTGCCTTGTAGACTGACTTTCGGTTAATGGCTCTGTCTGTTTAGTCGCAGGTAATGGCGTATTGGCTGAAACTGGCCCACTGGTTTTTTGTGCTACTTGGGGGACGGCGTGTTGTGGCGCGCTTTGTTGAATAGCGGCAAACTTTACTATATTGATTTTATTAGCATTAAAGCCCTGTTGGCTAATTGTATTTTTGCTTTCAATCAGCTGATGCGTTGACTGGTTAACAGCCGCTTTGGTGGTAGCAGGGAGCTTTTCAAAATAGCGCACTGCATCACTAATACGCGTTTTTAAATCAGCAAAACTGTCTTTTAGCCAAGAGCTAATGGGGGAATTTGAGCTGCTCGATGGCGCTATCAACGTACTCTTAGGTTCAACAGCTTGGCTTTTTAATGCTTGATTGAATGTCTCTGACAGAGAGTTCTTTAACAGTATTTGTTGCACAGGTGCTTTATTTATAAGTTCAACAGTATTTTTAACTTGCTGGGGTATTAGTTTTAATGCATGAGGATGAAATTGCCACTGCGCTTGAATTTGCTTAGCTTGTTTTGGCGATATTGCCGGTAGCGGTAAAGTTAATTCATTACTTTGCTTGTTTGCAACGCTTAACTGTACTTGTTGCCCAGCTAATTTTAAATTCATTTCAGGGGTTAGCTTAGCCACCAACTCAGCTACTTTTTGTTGGCTAACACTTTGCTGATGGAGAGAATCCCCAAAGCGATTAGTAATGTTTAAATTAAAGCTATTTTGTTGGTTGGTAGCAGGCAGCAAAATGGCTTTAAGTGGTGCTTCAGCTTTTAAAAGAGCAACCAGGCTATTGTTAAGAGCAAACTCAGCTTTTAATGCCGGTAGTTGTAGTAAAGGTTTACTTGGTGCAATCTGAGCCGGGTGCGGCATATTTGTATTTGCACTCCCTTGCGTTAGCAAGTTCAGTAGTGCTTGTAATTGCTGGCTTTTGCCAAGTGTAATCGTCAGCGGTGCTGGTGTGATAGTCAGCTGTTTACCATCACTACTTAATTGAATATTGGCCGCTAAAAAGCGCTCAGTTTTAAGGTTTTCTTGCTCTGTTGATAAGCGTAATGTTTGCCATGAGTTATTGATTAGCACGTCCATTTGCACACTGTGCTTACCAATCACGATATTACGGGCAGTTAGGCTCTGCTCAGCCAGCATTTTCAATGCATCATTAGGTGATTGCTGTGATGCACTGCTGATTGCTTTTGGGTCTAGATTAAGCTGAGTGCTGAGAGTCAACTGGCTTTGTTTATTCATTATTTTAGATCAAATATAAGTTAATCGTTTTAAAGCAATATTCGTATTACCCTATCATTATGGTAGACTAACGCCTAATTTTGGGTATAGAGAATCGTCATCTTGTTACACATTAAGGCCGTCACCTGCATCAAGCAAGATCGTTGTTTGTTTGCGGATCTTAATTTCAGCTTGAAATCGGGACAAATTATGCAGTTAGCTGGTCCGAATGGGGCTGGTAAAACATCATTATTGCGTATTATCGCGGGTTTCGCTATGGCGGATGAAGGCGATGTTTTGTTCCAAGAACGCTCGATTACGAAATACTATGATGAATATGCACAAGAGTTATTATTCATCGGCCATAAAACAGGGGTAAATACACAACTTACTGCCCTTGAGAATGTCGCATTTTGGCTAAAAATTAATGGCTACGATAGCAAACAAGACTTGTATCCGATCTTAGCAAAAATAGGCTTGGTGGGTCTTGAGGATGTGCCTGTTCGTATGTTGTCAGCAGGGCAACAGCGTCGTGTCGCCCTAGTAAGACTGTGGTTAAACAGCGCCAAACTATGGATCCTTGATGAGCCATTTACAGCCCTTGATAAAAGCGGTGTGGCATTTTTACAAGAACGCTTTGTTGAGCACCTAAATGCTGGCGGCGCGATTCTTTTAACTACCCACCAAGATTTAACGACACATTTTAGTGACTTACAAACAGTGACTTTGGAGTATCGCCACTGATGGTAAAACAGCATTCGTATTGGCAATTATTCTCTGCGGTTTTTTCTAAAGATCTTAAATTAGCGTTTCGTCAGCGTGCTGAAATCGTTAACCCTATCTTGTTTTTTCTTATTGTTATTACACTTTTTCCGTTAGCAATTGGCCCTGAACCCGGTCTACTTGCTCGTATGGCTCCGGGCATTATTTGGGTCGCTGCGTTACTGTCGACCATGTTAGGCCTAGATAAGCTATTTCGTGATGATTATCACGACGGAACACTAGAGCAATTAATTGCTTCATCATACCCATTACCGTTAACTGTCCTTGCAAAAGTGGCAGCGCATTGGGTGATCACGGGGTTGCCTTTAGTGTTAATGACTCCGGTATTTGCTTTGTTATTGAATTTAGAAAGTTCAGCGCTTTTAGCAACCGTTCTGACCTTATTGTTAGGTACGCCATTGCTTAGCTTCATTGGCGCAATTGGCGCTGGACTCACTGTGGGGCTACAAAAAGGCGGCATTTTAATGAGTTTGCTTGTTTTGCCTTTGTATATCCCTGTACTAATTTTTGCAACCTCGGCTATTGATACCAGCTCTATGGAGCTTGCCTATAGCGGACAGCTTGCAATCCTTGGTGCCATGCTAATCGTAGCGATTATAGCGGCGCCAATTGCCATATCGTCAGCATTGAAAGTGAGTGTAAGTTAATATGTGGAAGTGGTTACATCCCTACGCAAAAGCAGATCGTGCTTACCAATTGTGTAACACCTTACTGCCTTATTTCGCCGTCGTTACGGTGGTTTGTATGATTGTTGGATGGGTCTGGGGGCTTGCTTATGCCCCAGCCGATTACCAACAAAAAGACAGCTACCGAATTATTTTTATCCATGTGCCTTCAGCTATTTTATCTATGGGCGCTTACTCTTCTATGGCGATTGCAGCAGTGATCGCACTAGTATGGCAATTACGTAATGCAGAACTTGCAGTGATTGCAATTGCACCTGTCGGGGCATGTGTGACAGCGATAGCATTAATTACCGGTGCAGCATGGGGTAAACCTATGTGGGGTGCATGGTGGGTGTGGGATGCACGTCTTACCTCTGAGTTAATTCTGTTATTTTTATACCTTGGTGTGTTATCGCTTTATCATGCTTTTGAAGATAAAAAAGCAGCGGGGCGTGCTGCTTGTATCTTAGCCATTGTTGGTGTTATCAACTTACCGATTATTCACTTCTCGGTGGAGTGGTGGAATACCTTGCATCAAGGTGCAACCATTACAAAGTTTGATACTAAAGCCATTGATCCAAGCATGTTTTGGCCATTAATGGTTAACATTGTTGCGTTTGCAGGTTTTGTTGGTGTGGTGACGTTAATCCGCCTTAAAAACGAAATTCTCCAACGTGAAAAGCATCGCCCTTGGGTGCGTGATATGGTTGAGCGAGGTTAATCATGCAGTTTGATTCTTTTGCAGATTTTATTGCCATGGGTGGCTATGGCTTTTATGTATGGTTGTCTTTTGGTAGCTGTGCATTAATTTTACTCGGTATTTTATTTAGTTCGTTAAACGATACAAAACGTATTTTCTCTTCAGTAAAGCAGCAAGCACAACGTGAAGAGCGCATTAAGAAAGCGAAGCAAGAGGCAGGGCAATGAATCCAAGACGTAAAAAACGTTTATTAGCAGTTGTAGCCATTATTTTTGGTGTGGGTGCAACGATTGGTTTAGTGCTGTACGCACTGCAAGAAAACATTAATTTATTCTATACCCCAAGTGAACTTGTTGAGGGTAAAGGACCAAACAAAGAAAAACCGCATATTGGCCAAAAGTTACGTATTGGTGGCATGGTTGTACCTGGTTCAGTTGTTCGTGACGAATCAAGCTTAAAGGTAAGCTTTAAACTGATTGATAAAGGCCCTATGGTGACAATTAATTATCAAGGGATTTTGCCGGATTTATTCCGTGAAGGCCAAGGGATTGTGGCGCAGGGTGTGTTAGTTAAAGCCAATGAAATTGATGCCTTTGAAGTACTTGCAAAGCATGATGAAGAATACATGCCTGCAGAAGTTGCTGAAGCTGTGAAGGGTATCAAACACGAAAAACCGACGTATAACTTAGATAACGGCAATTAATATGATCCCAGAACTCGGTTATTTTTCTTTAACACTGGCCATGGTGCTCAGTGTTCTATTGTGTATTTTTCCTTTGTGGGGCGCGCATACCGGCAATTTACGTTTAATGCGTGCAGCCCCATCACTGGCAATTGGACAATTCGTATTTGTACTTTTGTCTTTTGCTGCACTTGTTTATGCCAGTTTAACCGACGACTTTACTGTTTCGTATGTTGCTTATCACTCAAGTAGCACCTTACCTTGGTATTACAAAATAACCTCGACATGGGGTGGTCATGAAGGGGCAATTTTACTCTGGTTAGTAATGCAAGCGGGTTGGACAGCAGTTGTCGCTATGCGTTCGCAATCATTACCTTGGGTATTACGTGCTCGTGTACTGGGTGTACTAGGCTTTTTAGGTGTTGGCTTTATGCTGTACACCTTATTAATGTCGAGCCCATTTGAGCGCCTATTACCGTATTTCCCAGTTGAAGGTCGCGATTTAAATCCGTTATTGCAAGACCCGGGTATGATTATTCACCCGCCATTGCTCTATATGGGCTATGTGGGTTTATCTGTGTCGTTCTCATTTGCTATTGCAGCGTTACTTACAGGTAAGCTTGATAATACTTGGGCTAAGTGGTCTCGTCCTTGGACTATGACAGCATGGGGCTTTTTGACACTCGGTATT
This sequence comes from Pseudoalteromonas sp. P1-26, assembly GCF_001401795.1. NCBI lineage: Bacteria > Pseudomonadati > Pseudomonadota > Gammaproteobacteria > Alteromonadales > Pseudoalteromonadaceae > Pseudoalteromonas > Pseudoalteromonas sp. P1-26. The sequence continues at coordinate 230,622 of NZ_LKDX01000002.1, forward strand.
ACCATCGGTAGTTGGTGGGCATATTCAGAACTTGGCTGGGGTGGCTGGTGGTTCTGGGATCCAGTTGAAAACGCATCATTAATGCCATGGCTTGTGGCAACCGCATTGCTGCACTCATTATCAACCACCGAAAAGCGTGGTGTATTTAAGTCGTGGACCGTATTACTGGCTATTGCAGCATTCTCGTTAAGCTTACTGGGTACCTTTATTGTTCGCTCGGGTATCATTGTATCTGTGCATGCTTTTGCCTCAGATCCTAACCGCGGTATGTTTATTTTAGCTTTCTTAGCCATTGTAGTTGGTGGTGGTTTATCGCTTTATGCACTGCGTGTTTCGCAGGTGAAAAGTGAAGGCCGTTATAAGTTTGCCTCACGTGAAGTCGCGCTTTGGCTAAATAATATTTTCTTAGTTGTGGCAACGCTGATTGTATTGCTAGGTACATTACTGCCAATGATCCACAAAGAACTTGGCTTAGGTAGCATTTCGATTGGTGAGCCGTTCTTCAATAAGATGTTTGCTATTTTACTGGTACCGTTTGCCATTTTAATGGGTATGGGTCCGCTGTTACGCTGGAAACAAAACAAGTGGTCGATGTTGCAAAATAAGTTTGCACTATCGGCTGTCGTCAGTCTCGTGGCTACGGCAGCGTGGTTATATTCAAGTTACGATGTAATTGCGCCAATTACCTTTATTGCAACTGCGCTAGCGGTATGGATTGTTGTTACTACAGTGGTTGATTTAGCGGCAAAAGTAACTATTCACAAAACCTTAGGCGAAGGCTTTAAACGTTTAGGGCTAAGCTATTGGGCGATGGTTTTAGGCCACGTTGGTTTAGCGTTCGTGATTGCAGGTGTAACGCTCACCTCTGCTTATTCAGTAGAGCGAGATGTTTCAATGAAGCCGGGTGATATTGTGGCTTTAAATGAATACCAGTACCGCTTTGATGGTGTTAAGTCTATCCGCGGCGCAAACTATAGCGGCCATGCTGGTGTTGTCACTGTGCTGAAAAACGATAAACAAGTAACCGTTTTACATGCTGAAAAACGCCGTTATGACATTGGTATGCAGTTTATGACTGAAGCGGCTGTTGATGCAGGCTTTACGCGTGACTTGTATCTAGCGCTAGGTGAGCAATTAAGCCAAGGTGCGTGGTCGTTACGTATTTACCATAAGCCTTATGTTCGTTGGATGTGGCTCGGTGGTATCTTGATTTCACTGGCAGGCTTTTTAGTACTTGGTGATAAACGCTATCGCCAAAAATCGACTAAGCAGGAGGCTTCAGCATGAACCGTAAACTACTCGCACTAGCACCTTTACTGGTTTTCGTTTTACTGTGTGTATTTTTATATCAAGGTTTGTTTGCTAACCCGCGTGAGCTGCAAACAGGGCGTATTGGGCAGGCTATGCCAGCTTTTAACCTGCCAGATTTGATGGATGAGTCAAAGCGTTGGACTGATGCAGATTTAAAAGGTGAAGTTTACTTACTTAATGTGTGGGGCACATGGTGCCCGACCTGTTTAGCTGAGTTAGGCTATTTAACCGAGCTTAGAGAGCAGGGCGTTAAGATTGTTGGCTTATACTACGAGCAAGGCTACGACCCTGACTTTGATGGCCAGTTTGATATTAACGCACTACGCGAAGATGTCACTAGCATGCTTAATCGTGCTGGCGACCCATATCAATTTAATATCTTAGATTTAAAACGCACATTAGCCCTTGATTTAGGTGTGTCTGGCGCACCAGAGACCTTTTTAGTCGATAAACAAGGCACTATTTTGCTGCACCATACCGGCGATATTAATCCGCGTGTGTGGCGAGCCAAATTCGCACCGTTAATGCAGGAGTTACAGTAATGAGACTCGTGATTTTTTTAGCAAGTTTGCTTATCACGTTTAGCGCATTTGCAGAGCAAGACAAGTATCAATTTGATGATAAAGAGCAAGCTGTTCGCTTTAGTGAACTTACCAAAGAGCTGCGTTGCCCTAAATGTCAAAACCAGAACATTGCCGATTCAGACGCCGTTGTAGCCAAAGACTTACGTGACAAAGTATTAACGCTGGTAAAAGATGGCAAAAGCAAAGATGAAGTCATCGATTATATGATTGACCGTTACGGTTACTTCGTACATTACGATCCACCAGTAACACCAGCAACCTTAGTGTTATGGGTATTGCCAGTATTAATTGTGGTACTTGGCTTTGGCTTTATTGTTTTACGCCAACGTAAGGCATCTGTAAAACAAACATGGACAGAGCAAGACGAGGCACTGCTTGCAAAGTTAATTGAACAAAATCAACGTCAGGAGCAAAGCTAGATGGCATTAATGTGGGCTTCTTTTGTTTTACTCACACTGGTTGCATTGCTATTTGTTGTCGTTCCGTTTTTTAAACGCGAACGTATTCAACGCCTTGATCACAATGCAAACTCGGAGTTAATCCGAATTTATCATCAACGTTTAGACGAGCTTAAAGCTGACTTAGATAACCAGCGTATTGATGCACAAATGTTTGATGAGTCAGTTAACGAGCAAAAGCGTCGTTTACTCAATGAGCTGTCTCCGGAAAAAGCGCTAAATAGTAAAGGTAACAACCGTATTTTTGCCCTTACTGGCGCTGGCTTTTTAATTGTTTTAACGGCTATCTTTTACGGTTACACGGGTAGTCAGCAGCAAATTAAAGGCTGGCATGACGCGATGGCAAACCTTAAGTCGTATGGTGAACGTGCCGTAATGCAAGATGGTGAGCCATTAACACCGAATGAGCTGCAAGCATTTGCTTTAGCATTGCGTACCAAGCTTGATCAAAGTGGTGATGATGAAGTAGCGTGGATGCTGCTAGGTCGTGTTGCGATGTCATTAAATGAATTTGATATGGCAATGCAGTCATTTGATAAGGTTCTTAAAATGAACCCAGATAACAAGCAAGTGCTGATCAGCTACTCGCAAGTCCTGCTAATGGAAGGCAGTGATGCGAATATGTCTCGTGCGGCGACTATGTTATCGAGAGTGTTAAAAGCAGAGCCGACCAATATTGATGCTATCTCATTGCTAGCCCTAATTGCTTATGAGCGTAAAGATTGGCTGCAAGCAAAAACTGCGTTTGAAGTACTGCTTGCAAGTATGCAGCAAAACGACCCGCGTTATAGCATGATTGCAGAGCGAATTGCTGAAATTGATGCCCATTTAAATAATGAGCAGCAAGTTACAAATACAAAACTCGCAGAAGCTTCAAACAGTGAAATTAGCATCACGGTTGATTTAGACTCTGCACTTGCAGATTCGCAGCCACAAAACGGCACGTTATTTGTTTTTGCAAAAGCAGCCAGTGGTCCACAAATGCCATTAGCTGTGGTAAAAATGACCGAATATAGCTTTCCGCTAACCGTGACGTTGAGTGATAGCAATGCCATGGTAGAAGGCTTGAACCTATCAAGTGTCGATAAAATTATTTTAACTGCGCGTTTATCAAAAGATGCAACTGTGGTAACTTCTAGCGGCGAGTTGGAAGGCAAGTCGGATGTTTTAGAGCGTGCAAACGTAAAAGAATATTCTTTGCTAATTAATGAGTTAATACCTTAAGGATAGCCGATGTTTAGGCACAGTATATTTTTTATCTTTTTTGTAGTGCTTGCAGGATGCGCACAAATACCTGAAGAAAAAGCGGATGAGCGAGACCCATTACAGTCGTTTAACCGTCCTATGTATGATTTTAATATGGACGTGCTTGACGCTTATATTCTTCGCCCAGCAGCTGTTGGCTACGTTACTGTCACGCCAACACCGGTAAGACGTAGCATTGTTAATTTTACCGATAACATCACCGCACCAACGGATATGGTCAATGCTGGCCTGCAAGGTAAACCTGGTAATATGGGTATTAGCCTAGCGCGCTTTTTAGTGAACTCTACGGTAGGTTTACTCGGCTTTTTTGATGTCGCTTCATCGCTGGGTTTAGAAATTGTCGATGAAGACTTTGGTCAAACCTTAGGTGTATGGGGTGTAGGAGATGGCGCTTATTTGATGATCCCAGGTATGGGGCCAAGTACAGCACGAAACCTAACAGGTGATGTGGTAGATAACTTTGTGTTACCTGAAATCACGTTAACAACACCGCAGACTATTTTGGTGTTTGCGCTTAAAGCGGTTGAAGCCCGTGCTTCATTAATGCCACAAGAGAGCCTATTAAATGAGTCGTTAGACCCATATATTTTCGTGAAGGATATTTACTTCCAGCGTCAATTATATGAGCTACATGATGGTAATCCGCCAGTTGAAAAAGAAACGGATGATTTTGACGAAGACTTCTTAGAAAATCTTTAAGATTATTCAAATAAAAATGCCAGCAATTGCTGGCATTTTTTATAGCATTAATAGATTGATATTCATCAGTCTCCAAACACACTCATTTGGTCATTAGACCAACTTAATGCGTCGTGGTAAGCGTCCGGGACTTCTTCTGGCTTAAGGCCCAACTGTTGTTGGATTTCTTTCGCTTTTTCCCAATTTGCTTGCTCATAGAATTTTACAAGGTTTAGATAGGTAGCGAGTAAGCCTTCATCTTTAAGTAGAGCGTCTTTAATTTCGTTGGTCAGCGGTAACTTATTCATAACGCTTGGCATATCTTCATCTAAGATAGCATCCATTAATGACATCATGCCTGTTAAGAAAGCCATACCTGTATCGCGTAACTTACCATGACTAATTGCCAGTAATTCAGCAAACCGTGCTCGGGTTAGCGACAGGCGGATCAGTTCAGCAGGTTTATCTGCAGATACTTGAGCTGCAAATAACAGCGACAAGAAACGTTTAATTTCTTCGCTTCCTAATACGATAAGCGCTTGCTTGATTGTGCTGATTTCGGCACGGCGTTTAAATGCCGCGGAGTTTGAATAGCGTAATAGCTTATAAGATAAGTTAACGTCACGTTCAAACACCTCAGTGATTTTTCTAAGGTTTAAATCAATACTTGATGTTTCGTATAGGAGCTCGGCAAGAGCCATCTCAGAAGGTGGCAAAGTTTTACTTTGTACCATCTCCGGTTTTGAAAAGAAAAAGCCTTGAAAGTAACTAAAACCCATTTCTAGGGCAAGTTGGTATTTCTCGTAAGTTTCGACTTTTTCGGCAAGCAACTTGATGTGCGGGTGAGGTTTTATCGCTTCAATAACCGCTTCAATCGACTCTTTGTCTGTGGTTAAAAAGTCAATTTTGATCATATCGATATACGGATAAAAATGACGCCAGACAGGTTGATGAATGTAATCATCAAGGGCCAGTGTGTAACCACGCTCTTTTAAATCTTTAACCAGAGCAAGTAAACGTTTACCTGGTTGAATAGTTTCAAGAATTTCGACAACGACTTGTTCTTTACCCAGTAATAAAGGGTAGCCTTTTTGGAGTGTCTCTAAAGTGAAATTAATGTAAGCTGGTTTGTTATCCGTTAAATCTTCTAAACCAAAATTGAACTGACTACCTTCAATGAGTCGTGATGTTGCTTCATCGCCATCAATGTCTGGAAACACGTTATCTACGCCATCCCTAAAAAGGAGTTCGTAGCCGACAAGTTTCTTTTCCTTATCTAAAATAGGTTGGCGTGCAGCGTAAAAATACATAGTCCTGGCATGTCCACTTCGGTTAATTCATTTATCCATCAGCAATATATGTCATTGTGCCTGAAATAGCATTAATTAAATGCGAGTATTTGAGGATAAATACTGATTTTATTCTGATCTTAAGACTAGGATAAATTGCAATTGAATTCTATAACTTGAGATTAAATATCATATTTTTGTTATGAAAAGGTTGAAATTGTAAACCCTGTCATTGAACTGCTTGATTGGAGTTGAAGGGGGGAAGCATGTTATAGTCATGGGTGATATCGGTTTTTACCCCAATAATGTCTTAAAATTAAATAACTTGCGAGTCATTATTCGGATTAAAAGCCAACATTAAACAACTTTTGGAGGCTAATTTGGAAACAGGAATGATAATTTCGTTAGCAATGTACTTCATCGTCATGCTGGGGATTGGGCTGTATGCTTATAAGCAATCTACCGACGATGTATCAGGCTATATGCTAGGTGGTCGTAATTTATCACCAAGTGTTGCTGCGCTTTCAGCTGGCGCATCAGACATGAGTGGTTGGCTGCTAATGGGTCTACCGGGTGCAATGTATTTGTTTGGTTTAAGCAAGGTTTGGATTGCCATAGGTTTAGTACTCGGTGCTTGGGCTAACTACTTCCTAGTCGCGCCTCGTTTACGTGTTTACACAGAAAAGGCGAATGACTCAATCACCATTCCAGATTACTTCGCGAACCGCTTTGATGATAATAAAAATATTCTGCGTGTGATCTCTGCGATTGTAATCATTGTTTTCTTCACCTTGTATACCTCGTCAGGTGTTGTTGCAGGCGGCAAGTTGTTCGAAAACTCATTTAATATGAGCTACGAAATGGGTCTGTACATCACAACCGGTGTCGTCGTGTTATATACCTTGTTTGGTGGCTTCTTAGCAGTGAGCCTGACTGACTTTGTACAAGGCTGTATCATGTTTATCTCGTTGCTGGCTGTGCCAATTGCAACGTTTACCATGCTTGATCAGCCAGTTATGGATACACTTGCAAATGCACGCTATGACTTATTATTAAGCTCACCAAAAGAATCAGAAATTCATGCACTTAATATGATGGATTGGTTTGCAGGTGGTTCAACGATAGCGATTATTTCTGCAATGGCATGGGGCCTTGGTTATTTTGGTCAACCACATATTATTGTGCGTTTTATGTCTGTGCGCTCTGTGAAAGATATGCCGACTATGCGCCGTGTGGGTATGTCGTGGATGACGCTTTCAGCTATTGGTGCTGTGCTAACAGGTCTATTTGGTGCTGCTTATATGCTTGAAAACCAAATGCCAATTGATGATAAAGAAACGATTTTCCTAGTGTTGTCTGAGCTTATCTTCCATCCTTTAATTGCTGGCTTCTTATTGGCAGCTATTTTAGCGGCGATTATGAGTACTATTTCATCACAGTTATTAGTTTGTTCAAGCTCACTAACCGAAGATTTTTATAAGATTTACTTAAACCGTAGTGCATCTCAAAAAGAGCTGGTTTTAGTAGGTCGTATTAGTGTTATTTTGGTGGCTCTATTTGCTATTTACTTAGCCTATGACCGCGATAGCTCTATCTTAGATTTAGTGAGTAATGCATGGGCAGGTTTTGGTGCTGCATTTGGTCCACTCGTATTACTGAGCCTTTACTGGAAGCGCATGAACTTACAAGGCGCTATTAGTGGTATGGTTGTTGGTGCTGCAACAGTACTATTTTGGATTTACGCGCCAATTACAATTGATGGCCAAGCATTAAGTGCAATCATTTATGAGATTGTCCCAGGCTTTATTTTATCAACAATTGCTATTGTTGTTGTTAGCCTTACAACTGCTGAGCCGAAAAAAGAAATTACAGACTTATTTGATGAAGTTGAGTCGTCACTGTAGTTTTTGATTAAACACAAAAAAGGGCAACATCTGTTGCCCTTTTTTATGATCTAAATTTGCGTTTAGCTTGCCGCTTTTTCTTTTATATCAGCAACGTTGTCGTCTGACTTTGCTTTTTTAGGCTTAGCTGGGGCGTCTTTTGCACCTTTAAGTACCGCCATAAATTGGTCTTTTTCTTTTGCCATTTCAAGCGCCAGTGACTCAATTTGTTGCTCGCTTAATGGTACATCAACTTTTTCAAGCATTAGTTCTAATGACTCAGCAATGTCGAGCATTTTGTCATACGCATCAGCTTCTTTCTTAGTAGTAAACGTCATGCGCTCGACTCCGTTTCTTTCTACAACATATTTAACAACAACAGCCATGATTTCTCCTGCATTTAAGCGTGGCATTTGCAGCGTAATACCGCCACTTTGATTACTGTTTTTATATACAGTAATGCTTCGGGGCTTACTTTGCAAGTAACTTGAGAAAAATTTTATTCAGCAAATTTGACAATAATAGGGACATTAGCTTTATTTAAATTGTTACCCAAAGTTAAACACAAGCGATGGAGTGAGTGTTGGGTAATAGCTAACTACCTGTCCAAGATGGACATCATGGAGGAAATTATGAAATTACTATCAAGTATTTTACTTGCCACAAGCATTGCGTTACTACCTGCTACATCGGCATTCGCCGTTAAACCAACCGGAGCAACACAAGTTAAAATGCAAAAGCTCAGTATAAACAAAGCTAGCATAGATCAACTTACTCAATTACCGGGTATTGGAGAGTCAAAAGCCAAAGCGATTGTTGAGCACCGTAAAAAGCAAGGTCCGTTTAAGTCGGTAGAGCAATTAAAAGAAGTAAAAGGAATTGGCGATAAGCTATTTGCTAAACTTGAGGGGAAAATTACATTATAAATAGCGGGCTATTCACCTAAACAGGGCGTTATTCGCCCTGTTTAAATTCATTGATAGCTTTGTCTAAATGCGCTAATGCGAACATGTTTTCGATAGGTGTTGTGATGAGTGGGTAACTTAAGCCCGCTAACAATAACCAAGGAATAAGCATCCAGCCTTCAAAGTAGGCCAAGCCTAAAAATAATGGTGCTAAAAAGGCAAGCTTACATACTGATAAAATGATCTTTTTGCTTGGGCTTAAATGAGCCAAAGCAAGGGCAATAATTTGCTGGCGTTGCCTTACTTTAAAGCTTTTTAAAGCAGGGATTTGGCTAGTAAAAAAATAAATCATTATAGCGACTTTTTGCTCACTAATCGGCTAACTAAAACAGCCACAAATACCACTGAAAATGCTGCAAAAATCACTTCCATCCATGCTGGCATACTCATAGAAGCAAACTGCCAATCGATATTTCCGCAATCACCAGTAGCGGCAAAGAAGCTAGGGATCCATTCATGCAAAGGCATAAAACTTGGGAAGTTAGGTTCAAATGCACAGCTAAATGCAAAAGGGTCAGTATTGTTTTGCATTGCAATGTGTTCTTTGGCAATAAAGTAACCCCAAATTGCAGAGACACCCCAAGTGGCAAATGCGACTAAGCGAACAACCATATTTTGTGGGTTAATTGCACCAATCACACCCGCTGCAAGTAAGCCTAAAACAGCAGTACGTTGATATATACACATGATGCATGGCTCAAGGCCCATGTTGTATTGAAAAAATAACGCAGTGATTTCAAATGCGAGTGAAATAACGGCTAATAATAACCAAGGTGTTCTTTTAGTTGCTAATTCTGCTAACCAATTCATGAAAGTTCCAATTTCAAATTGTTTTCAAGATTATGCTTAGACAGGGCAGTAGGTGCAAGTATCTAAGATGAAATTATACGAAAAAGGAGCCGACTGGCTCCTTTTTATTAATCATATCTAGGCTGGCTGTTACACACTAACAGCTTGCAAAGACTCACTTTGATAGCAGCCTAATACACGGGTGTATTGGGTGTGTTCTTTTAGCTCTTCAAGCGCTTGCTTAACATGTAAGTCATCAAGGTTTGCTTCAAGGTCAACATAAAACACCTCTTCCCATGGGTTTCCAGGTACTGGGCGAGATTCCAATTTTACTAGGTTAATTTGATGTTGTTTAAAAATCATCAAGGCATCAGCCAATGAACCCGCTTGTTGTTTGGTCGCCATAATCAAACTGGTTTTTGTTGGAATTTGCTTAGATACTTGCAACGGGTTACGCGCGACGACAATGAAGCGGCTATGGTTTTCGCTTTGGTTTGCAAGGCCTGATTTAACGACTTCTAACCCTACATTTTTACCTGCTTGTGCTGAGCCGATAGCGGCGCTGTTTGTAGTTTCAACCGCTGATTGTAATGCATGGAAGGTTGAGTCACAGGTTTCATGTTGAATATCACCTAAACCCTGAATGAAGCGGCTACATTGAGCAAAAGGCTGTGGGTGAGCAAAGATTTTATTAATGTGAGAAAGCTCAGTACCTGGCATTGCTAATAAACAGTGCTCAACGCTGTGAGTGACCTCACCGACAATTGATACTTGTGCATGTTGTAATAAATCGAACACTTCATTGATACTACCTGAGCTGGTGTTTTCAATTGGCAGTAAGCCGAAATCAGCTTGGCCACTTTCAACTTTGCCAGTGATTTGATCAAAGCTCGAACAGCCCATCTCAATCAGCTTACCTGGGCGACGGCTAAAATATTTATGGCAGGCTAATTGGCTATAAGAGCCTTGACCACCTAAGTAAGCAACACGATGACTTTCGCTCATTGCTTCAGGGTTTAGATTCTTTTGTAGCATTGCTTGTTGATTCAAAACAGAATCTTCAAGAATAGTTTGGAACACATTATTGATGTAGTACGCATCTAGACCTAGCGACTTACCATAATTAATAAGCTTTTCGAGTAATGCTTGTTCGCGGGCTTCATCGCGAATTGGTTTGTTATTGGCAATTTTATATTCAACTACGCTGTGGCTAATACGGCGTCTTTTAGCCAGTAACACCAATAAGTCGGAATCTATTTCATTAATATCGTGTCGTAACGCATTTAATGTATCAATGCTCATGTTGGTTTCCTCATTCCAAAACAGTGCACAAACAAAAAAGCCTCCCAAGTGGGAGGCTTTAGCTATTCGGTGAATTTATCTCGCAAACAGTTAAGCCTCCTCTATCTAAAGAAGCTAAAAAACGAAAAATAAGTGCGAGAGATAATTTGTTTCATTGAACTAATGTAAAAACACTTGTATGTAAAGTCAACTGCCTATCGCAGCTAATTTAGAAAACATCGGTGTTTACTCAGAAAATTCATTTATATTTATAAAAAATTTATAAATATAAAAATGAATCTGGTATATTTGTTTTTGCACAATAAATAATAACAATTATTAATAAGGTAGTCCTGTGGTGTATCGACGACCGCCATCACGTTTTGGTGTGAATTCATTAAGTATGAAATTGTCGCTGCTGATCTCTGCGATTTGTTTGATTGCAGGTATATGTGCTGCGGCTTTGATGCTTAAATCTGAAGAAAAACAGCTTGTGTTTGAAGAGCACGAACTTTTAAAGCACTCTAGTGAACGCTTGAGTCGTCAATTTAACCGCTTGATCAAAACCAAAATCAATATTGCTGAGCAGGCGAATAACGTCGTAAGCAGCCAGCTCCTTCACAACGAATCGCATTTACAAAGTAAACGCAGCGCAGAACTCAAATTTGCCCTCGATGGCAGTATCCGTAGTACCTCAGAAGATGGTTTATCGGCTGCGTTTCTCCCTCAAGATAAATATTCTGAATTTTATAAACAGCTTATAAACGATTCTGAATCGCTATGGAAAATCGTTTCACCGACCTTAATTCAAGATTTCTTTAATTTTTACCTTGTCACCAAAGACAACTTTATTCGTATCGCACCACCTAACTGGGCACTCAATGTACCTGGTAGTTTTGATTTTACTAAAGGCGAAACCTTCAATTACGCTCAGGCAGCAACTAACCCCAGTCGTGAAGCGGTGTGGTCAAAAGTGTATTACGACACTATATGGCATAAGTGGGTGGTGAGTGTGCTTGTGCCAATCTACCTTGATAACGATTTTTTTGGTGTCACGGGCAGTGATATCGCGCTTGAAACCTTATTGGCACAGTTGCCTATCGGTGACCGTGAGCAGCATCTGTTAGTGTTTGATGCAAAAGGTCAGCTGTTAGCTCACCCTGATTTAGATAAAACCACGCTTGAGCAATATGGTCGTGAAGGTAAAAAATTACTCACCGAAGATTTTGTAAACCCTGATCTGCAAAAACTAGTGTCTGAAACCATTCGTTTAAAGTTACCTGAGTCGGCAAATTCATTCGTACAAGATGGTGAAACACATATTATCAATATTCGTAAAGTCGAGAACCTAAACTGGTATATTGGAATTTATAAAAAGCGCTCGTCTGCACTTTCTGCGCTTGAAGAGTTAAAAGTAAAATTCTTTGGCTTGTTTATCTTGTACGCTATTTTAGTTGCTTTGTTATTGCATCAAGCACTTTATCAATTAGTACTGCGTCGCATTCATTCGTTGGTTAATGCGGTAGTTAGTTTTGGCAAAGGACAATTACAAACTGAGTTTCCAAAGGCTAATAAAGATGAAATTGGCACGCTAAATGGCTCGTTTAGAGACATGGCTATTGAAATTCGTAAGTTGATCGATGGCTTAAACCAGCGCATTAGTGAAAAAGAAATAGCTGAAAAAGCGGCGAATCGTTTATCTAAAGCTGTGGCTTTCTCTGGTACCGGTGTGGTGATCACCAATCAAGACTTTGAGATCAAATACGTGAATCCGAAAATGGTTGAAATGACCGGTTTTGAGGAGCGTCACTTTATTGGCTCGCCGCTGCTGAATATCATTTCACAAGAAATGGCGATTTTAGTCGATGATATTGATATCGATTTGCGTAGCCGTAATTATTGGCGCGGGGATACCTTATTACAAGGGAATGAACGCCAATCAGTTTGGGTTTCGTTAAGTATTTCACCAATTCGTGAAGATGGTGGTGAGATCACCAGTTACGTGGCATCAGCTCAAGATATTTCGTTTGTAAAAGAAAGCCAGCGTAAGATGGAGCAATTGGCTTACTTTGATACCTTAACGGGGCTTGCTAACCGTACTTTCTTCAGAATGCAGCTGCGTAAATCAATGGCACTGGCTGAACGTGGTCATTATGCATTTGCCTTATTCTATTTTGACTTAGATGAATTTAAACGTATCAACGATACACTAGGGCATGATGCTGGGGATCAGTTATTAGTAGAAGTGGCTAACCGTTTGAAAAAGCGTTTGCGTACGGAAGATACAATAGCGCGTTTAGGTGGTGATGAATTCGCGGTATTATTAAGTGGTATTGAGCACCAAACACATGCCATGGAAGTGGCCAATACGATTCAGCGCACGCTTAATGAGCCAATCAAATTAGGTAACAATGAAGTGATCATCAGTGCCAGTATTGGTATCACAATGGCACCATTTGATAGCCAAGAAGAAGATCAGTTACTTAAACATGCCGACCTTGCGATGTATGAAGCAAAAGCGAAAGGGCGTAATACTTTCCACTTCTATAGCCAAGAGCTTAATGCGGCAGCAAACGAACGCTTATTTATTGAAAATGAGCTTCGTACTGGTATTCGCGAAGGGCAGTTTAGAGTTTATTATCAACCACAAGTTGATTGTAGAAATAACCAAGTGGTTGGCTACGAAGCACTTATTCGCTGGTTCCACCCTAGAGAAGGGATGATCCCACCGACCAAGTTTATTCCTATTGCTGAGGCAACGGGCTTAATTGTTGAGTTAGGTGCGTGGATACTGCAAGAGGCGTGTGAATTTGCAGCGCGTTTAGCTAGCCAAGATTTAAAGAATAATATTTCAATTAATTTATCGGCACGTCAGTTTAAAGATGCGAATTTAGTGTCGACACTGGATAAGATCATCAAACAAACAGGAGTTGAGCCTAAACGCTTACACCTTGAGCTAACAGAAAGTATGCTGATGGGGCATGTTGAAGCCGCTATTCTACAACTGCATCAGCTAAAAGCTTTGGGCGTGTCAATTTCAATCGATGACTTTGGTACAGGCTACTCTTCACTGAGTTACCTTAAACGTTTCCCTGTCGATATTTTGAAGGTTGATCGCTCGTTTGTGAAAGATATTCCACAAGATAGTAATGATATGGAAATAACCGCTGCGATCATTGCAATGGCGCAAAAGTTGAAGCTTAATGTTGTTGCTGAAGGGGTGGAAACCATTGAACAGATTGAGTTTTTACAAAACAACAACTGTTATATTGTGCAAGGTTACTACTATAGTAAGCCTATCCCAGAAGAAGAGTTGCCAACACTTTATGAACAGCTCAACTCATTGAATTCATAAAATACAGAAATCAAAAAATAAGGGGGGTGATTAGCCCCCTGCAATTTTAACTTTAAATTTTAGTCCTTCGAGAATCGCTTTTAGCTTATCTCTGTCATCACCTTGTACTTCGATGATACCGTCTTTTACTGCACCGCCTTGGCCCATTTTACTTTTAATGGTTTTGGCTAATTTTTTTAAGTCATGCTGCTCGCTGTCGATACCAACAACTAACATCACGCCCTTACCTTTGCGTCCTTTGGTTTGACGTTCAATGCGTAAAAAGCCGTCTTTAAAAATTTTACCTTGGCTTGGTTTACTTTCTTTAGGTTGCTCAATGCGACCCGTAGCAGTTGAATAAACTAGATTATTTTCGCTCATGGTAGATCTCGTTATAAAAGCTTGGCTAAATGATAACAAATTTCATCCTAAGTGTTTTAATTTTTGGCTTATTTGTTTTAAGCGGTTATATTTAGTTAAGTATCAGGAAAGATTTGTTTATTAGGAGTTTATTATGAGTTTAACGCGCAGCACTTCTGCTGATGGCGCTATATTAACCGTACAAATCAAAGGAAAATTTGATTTTAATTTGGTGCAATCTTTTCGTCAGGCGTACGCCGATCTCAACGACAATATCGATAAAGTGGTTATAGATCTCAGAGAAACAGATTACATGGACAGCTCAGCGTTAGGTATGTTGCTGAACATGAAAAAAAACCTAACAGGCAAAGTTGAAACAATTCAAATTAGTAACTGCCAACCGCAACTGAAAAAAATCCTGCAAATATCACGTTTTGATAAAAAGTTCGATATTGATTGATGCTTAATATTCTGGTTGTAGACGATCTTGCCTTAAATCGTCGCTTATTAACCGTGATGTTAGAGCAGCAGGGCTACCGTGTTTATAGCGCTGAAAACGGTCTTGTTGCTTTAAACCTGCTCGAAGAACACACCATTGATATTGTGTTACTCGATGTCATTATGCCTGTGATGGACGGCTTTGAAACCGCTGCTATTATCAAAGAGCGCTTTAGCCAAGTCTATTTGCCGATTATTTTTATTACCTCTTTAGAAGACGAAGCGAGTTTTGAGCGTTGCTTAGCGGTTGGCGGCGATGACTTTTTACATAAGCCGTTTCAAGAAGTGATTCTTAACGCGAAAATTAAAGCGCATAGCCGGATCCGTAATTTAAGCCAAAAGGCAAGAGAGCAAAATCTACAACTTGAATATCATCAAAATCAAGTTGAGCGTGAACATGAAATTGTCGAACATATTTTTAATAATGCTCTTGAGAACCAGCAATCTTTTCCAAAGCATTTAGATTTTCATTTATCGCCTGCGGCTATGTTTAATGGCGATATGTTTTTGGTCGCACAAAGCCCATTAGGTAGCTTATATTGCATGCTTGGTGATTTTACTGGTCATGGTTTAGCCGCTGCAGTCGGAGCTCTCCCTGCTTCAAGAGTATTTTATACCATGGTGAGTAAGGGCATGTCTGTGAGTGATATTGCCGCAGAAATCAATTCAGTATTAGGTAAGTTATTACCAGGCCACATGTTTTGTGCTGCAACCATCATAGAGCTTAGCAGTACCGGAAAAAGTATCTCGGCATGGCTAGGGGGCTTACCCGATACCTATATCATCAATCAAAGCGGTGAAGTTATTCGTACCCTTGAATCTCAACACATGGCACTGGGTATTTTAGAAGAAGATGAATTCGAGCGTGCACTTATTCACATTGAAGTAGAAGACACATGCCGTATTGTCATGGCAACCGATGGTATCATTGAAACGACTAGTCCACATGACGAGTACTTTGGTGAGCATCGCTTTAAAAAAGTGCTAGCCTCAAAACCTGCTATTTCTACTGAGCAAGTACTTGAACGAGTCAATAAATTTGCCCGTGGTAGTAAACAACAAGACGACTTGAGCCTCGTATTATTAAATTGCTTACCAATGCGCGAGCCTGAGCAAAAATCAGAGCCGCTATCCGCATTACCTTTTAATTTTTCATTGAGCTTGAACTCAAAGCAAATCAAAAGTACCGATCCGGTGCTGGAAGTTGTTGATGTAATAAGCAAAGTAGCGGGGTTAAATGCACATCGCGCTAATATCTTTTTGATACTCTCAGAAGCGTATAACAACGCTTTAGATCATGGGGTGTTAGGTCTCGACTCAGAGGTCAAAAATCAGGAAGATGGCTTTTTAATTTATTATCAACAACGTGAAGAGGCCCTCGCAAATTTAACCGATGCCTTAATCATTATTGATATTCGTTATTGCCCAGAAGAACTTGCTTTATATTTTACTGTTTGCGACTCAGGAAATGGTTTTAGTAAAGAACAGGCAAATCAACAAAGCCTTGCAAGAGAGCATGGTAGAGGCTTGTGCTTGCTTGGGGAAGTAGCTTCAAAAGTGACCTTCAATAGTGCAGGCAACCAAGTCGAAATTTATTATCAATTAACAGCAAGCAGTACTAGCTCACACTAAAATCGCATGTTATCATTCTGGCATTATAGATGTTTGGATGGCTAAATGATTTCTAACTACTTATCGACAGCTCAGCTTAAATTACCAGAAAATTTGGTTGCTGAGCAATTATCAAACCTTGAACATTATCTTGCAGAGTCAGCTTTACCAGCAGTGCGTTGGGAGTATCAAATTCCTGAGCTAGGCGAGGGTGGTGCGTGTAGCTTGTTTGGCTACTTACAAGATGAACCATTCAAATTAAATGATTATGTTGCCGATGATGCTACCAATACTGAAAAACTGGCTAAGCTTCAACAAATTATCGATTTTGTTGTTGCCCAAACTCACGTTGATTGGTTTGGTATTTATCAAGCGACAGAGACTAATGAAGG
Source organism: Pseudoalteromonas sp. P1-26 (assembly GCF_001401795.1). Taxonomy (NCBI): domain Bacteria; kingdom Pseudomonadati; phylum Pseudomonadota; class Gammaproteobacteria; order Alteromonadales; family Pseudoalteromonadaceae; genus Pseudoalteromonas; species Pseudoalteromonas sp. P1-26. The sequence continues at coordinate 247,321 of NZ_LKDX01000002.1, forward strand.
TTCTCAGTTATTAAAGCTGGTTTATCATGGTGCACCGAGCCGTCCATTATTCCCGCTAACAGAAGCATTTGCTAAAGGTAGTAACAATGTTCAAGTTGCACTTTCTAAGCAAGGGCGTGTGATCAATAACGTAGCCGATTACCTTGCACAAGGTGGTGAGTATTATACTTGCGACCCGAAGGTGAAAGCTGAGACTTGTTTACCATTATTATCAGACAAAAATGAATGCTTAGGTATTATAGATGCAGAAGCATTTAATAATGATTTCTTTGATCAGCAAACCCTTGCATTACTTGTGGCTTGTTGTATTAAAATTCCTCAACTCTTGGTCTAATTTAACTAGTAATCAGGCTGGGTTTTTATGTTAAGCTAGTGGCAACGCTAACCCCTATAAAAAGAGATAGTCAATGTTCTCAGAATTAAAACCATTACCAACAGATCCTATTCTTGGCCTAATGGCGGCCTTTAAACAAGATACAAACCCAAAGAAAATCGATTTGGGTGTAGGTGTTTATAAGGATGAGCAGGGCAATACGCCTGTATTAAAAGCGGTTAAAAAAGCGGAAGCGTTTCGTTTAGAAAACGAAACCAGTAAATCGTATATTGGCTTGGCAGGTAACCTAGATTACTGTCAAAAAATGGAAAACTTATTACTGGGTGAGCATCCAGCACTTTTAGCTAACCGTGTTCGCACTGCACAAGCACCAGGTGGTACAGGTGCATTACGTGTTGCAGCTGAATTCATCAAACGTTGCAACAAAGATGCGACTGTATGGGTAACTACGCCAACGTGGGCAAACCACATCAGCTTATTTGAAGCGGCGGGTTTAACAGTAAAAGAATACCCTTACTACGATTACGAAAATAAAGACCTTTTATTTGATGACATGATTAATACCCTTAAGCAAGTGCCTAAAGGTGATGTTGTGTTATTCCACGCATGTTGTCACAACCCAAGCGGTATGGATTTAAATGCTGAGCAATGGAGTACCGTTGCTGATCTTGCTGTTGAAGTTGGTTTCACGCCACTGGTTGATATTGCTTACCAAGGTTTTGGTTCAAGCCTTGAAGAAGACGCAGCGGGTCTTCGTAAATTAGCAGCAGCGGTAGATGAGCTAATCATCTGTTCTTCTTGCTCGAAAAACTTCGGTCTATACCGCGAGCGTATCGGTGCATGTTCAATCATCGCTAAAGATGCAGCGACTGCTGATATCTCAAACTCTGTATTATTAAGCGTTGTACGTAGCATCTATTCAATGCCTCCTGCACATGGTGCTGATATTGTTAGCACGATTTTAGGTAGCACTGAGCTGACGCAAATGTGGCACGACGAGCTTGATGAAATGCGTAATCGCATTAATGGTTTGCGTACTTTAATCAAAGAAAGCTTAGCTGCGAAAGGCATTGAGCAAGACTTCTCATTTATTGACCGTCAAAATGGTATGTTCTCATTCCTAGGTATTAATAAAGAGCAAATCGAGCGCTTACAAAAAGAGTACTCTATCTACATTGTGGGTTCTAGCCGTGTAAACGTTGCTGGTATCAGTGATGCAAACATTGATTACTTTGCAAATGCAGTAGCAGACGTTTGTAAGTAACCTGCTTTATAGCGATAAAAAAACCGCAGTGTGCGGTTTTTTTATGCCTGTAATATGTGTTACTACGAGTAGGTATTAATGCAGCCAGCGAATGGCGTCATTGATCATACTGTTGTAGCTATCAAGTGGAGCGCCAATACTCGCTATTAAGATAGTATCCGCTCGCTCACCACGGTTGATGTGGCCAGCGAAACGCTCATCATTGAAATCGTCAGAGCCAGTGCCAAATGGTTGCTCGTCAGAAGGCACAATGAATACCGTCATCGGGCCAAAATCAGACTCAAATACCAAGTGCAGACCTTTTTTGCCTTGAAAGTCACAAAACATTAAATAGGTTACTTTACCTGGTAGCTCATCTAAATGTCCGCCAATGGTGGCAAACTTTTCGTTCACATAGGCAAGGTCTATCGCTTCATGTTTATCTAGCGAGCCTATCTCATGGTATAGGTGCGCAAAGGCATGCTCACCCACGCTGTATAACGTATGTTGTTTGTTAGTGACAAAGAACACACTAATTGCTACTAAAAACGACGCTGCAGCGGCTAAATACAAGCGATTAAAGGCAAAGCGCGACTTAGCCTCAATAATGGTGTCTAGCGGCTGCTCTGAAGGCGCTTTTTCTGCGGCATAGGTATTATCAATAATTCGCTTTGCTAAATTTTCAGGCACGGGGATGTTAAGCGCATTACTTAGTTCATCATCTAAAGCGCGCACATCATCAATAAACGCCTGTTTATCTGTGTCCTGCTCGGCAAACGCTTCAAGTTCCTTATCAATAGTGCTTGGCTCGGCGAGGATGCGGCGGCGAAACTCGAGTTCATCCATTAATTTGATGCTCCTCTAAGTTGATCATCATCACTGCTTAAAGCCTCTTTAAGCTGGTTTCTGGCACGGAAAAGTCGTGTCATGACAGTATTTTTATTTAAATCGAGGATCTGGGCAATTTCATCGCCAGAGCAACCCATTACTACTTGTAATAGCAATGGCTCTCGATACTCTTGTGATAACTTTCCTATTTGTCGTTGAATCACTGTTTGTTCCATTTCAGCATCAAGGGTTGTACTTTGTTCATCTACAAGGGTGTCGTTTTCAACATCGGCGTAATCAAATTGTTTACGTTCAAAGCGGCGTGCGTTCTCGCGGCGCAAAATAGTTAACAGCCAAGGTTTGACTGCTTGTTGATCTTGCAGTGAATCCAAGGCACGCCAAGCCCTCAGGAAGGTTTCCTGCACTAAGTCTTCAGCAATGTTCTGATCACGACACAACCAATACGCAAAGCGAAAAAGCTCACTGTGGTAGACATGAACCAGCGCTTCATATCGCTTTTGTTTTTCTGTCATAGTAACTAAGACCTGCCTATCAGAAAAAAACTTTCTGAGATTATTATTTTTTTCTTAAAAAAACGGCTAATTCAAGATTAGCCGTTTATTTTCTAATAGTTAATCGTAAAGATTTTTTAATTCAGTATCATTACTTGTCGATTTAGTGTGCTTTGTTGCTTGGCTTAGCAAACTGACGATTAAGCTTAAATCAACCTGTTCATCTGCTGAACTATAAAGTTTAGTGCGTAATTTAGCAATTTCATCATTAAGTTGTGTGTTTTTCAGTGATGCTAGTAAACACTCGATGGCGGCTGCATTTTTACCTGTTTGCTGTTTTGCATAAAGGTTCAATGCGTTATAAAACCCTGAGCTATTGTTTTGCTTTGCAAACTGCTTAAGCTCATTTAACGATACTGATGAACCACTGGTAGGTAATGGCTCAGCTGTCGACTGTTGAGGGCGCTTTTTAATGTAAAGCACTAAGGTGATTAACCAAAGTCCATAGCCGACAATTGCCACGATAATAAGCCACACAGGGGTCGTAACTTGCGTAACGGTTTCTACATTAGTTGGCGTATCACTCAGCTCATTAGAGCTTGCGGTTTGCGGCTCTGCGATAGCTGGAGCTGTTGGTGTGAGTGGATTTGTACTTGGCACAACGGTTAGTGTGCGTGAAGGTATGGTCGCATAGCTAATACGATTGATTTTAGTATTAAACCAAGGCAGCTTGATTTCAGGCAATGTGTAAGTGCCCGGTGTTTGCGGTAATAAAGCATAAGAAGCAGTTTGCTGTGAAATAACGCGGCCATCACGTACCAGGTGGTTACTCTCTTTTTCATCAGGGTAACTTCTAAAACCTTGCACCTGCGGCATATCGATATCAGGAAGTTGCTCTTTAGTAACCCCCAATGCGGTTAAGGTGATAGTTCGAGTGATTGGCGTGCCAACTTCAACGGTGTCGTCTTTTGGTTGCCATTGCTCATCAAGGTTAACCAGTTCACTTGGTAGCCATGCACCTGTGTAGTTATCTGGAATTGGCTTGATTTCAACATCAACATCTTCGCCCATCGCTGACACAGCCATTTGGCGATAGTTTTGACGAATACGGCCGTTGAACACAGGTGCCGTAATAGTATTTACGCCACTTTTTTGTGGCTGCACTAAGTACTCACGGGTGATAACTAAATAGCGTTTGCCATTAATTAACTCATAGTCTTCAGATTGCTTGTTAATTGGGGTTAGCTCAGCGTTTTCCATTTCTGGCGTAGTTAAGTTGCCATCAAGCAATTCTTTGTTGTTGTCTAAATACAATTTAACTGTATAAACACCGGCTTCTTGCACGTATAAGCTAGTTGGCTTGATGCTTGTTTTAATGAAGGCTTCTTTATTTTGCTCTGAGGTTTGACTGCGCTTAGCTACCGTTAGCTCAATGGGTTTTGAACTGACACCAGCTACAGTAAATGCAGGGATGGTATAAGTGCCTTGTTTGCGGGTCATCAGCTTTACAGACCAGTTAGTTTGCTTACTGATTTCACCATTAATAATATTAGTGCGCGAGCTAACACTGGTCGGCCCAACAACAAAGTCTTTTAATAGCACCGAAGTGTCTGGTTGTTCGCTGTTAATAGAGTCGTCTGCTGAGATGGTTAAAACAAAAAACTCACCGGCAAGGACAGGGTTTTTATCAACACTTGCCTGTAGCTGGGTGGCAGCCCAAAGCGGCGCTGCCGCGATTAGCAATAAACAACATAATAATCGCATTACCATGATTTTTCGGCTCCTCGTGGACGACGTTGATAGTTTCGTTTTTGTGCTTCTAATTGCATTTTATTTCTTAATAAGATCGCAGGATCATCGGGAACTTTGCGCAGCAGCTGGTTAAGTTGCTGGGCTTTCTCTTTCTCTTCATTAGTCAGTTCAGCCGCTTGTGCCTGCATGGCTTGTTGCTCTGCTTGCTGTTTAGCTTGTTCGTCGTTTTGCGATGGCTGTGGCTGGGCCTCTTGTTGCTCGGGAGCTTGCTCTGGCTGTTGTTCTCCTGATTGTGACGACGTGTCTTTTTCAGATTGCATTTCAGGTTTGTTTTGCTGGTCACTTTCAGACTCGCTTTGTTCACCTTTTTGATCTGATTGCTCACCTTGGTCTGAAGGTTGTTGGCCATCTTGCTGCTCACTCTGCTCAGAGTTTTCGCCTTGCTGTGAATTTTCACCCTGTTGCTTTTGCTGGTTATCTTGCTGGCCATCAGAGTTTTGTTGATCATTGTTTTGCTGTTGATCTTGTTGCTGCTGTTGCTCTTGCTGCTGCAATAACTGTTCTACGAGGGCTTGGTTTTCTTTTGCCTCAGTGAAGTCATTTTTAAGCTGTTGGGCTTGCTTATATGCTTCTATGGCTTGTTCTAGCTCACCTGCCTTAGCAAGGGCATTACCGTAGTTGTACAAACCCGTTGCGGATTTATCTTCACTAAACGCATCCATGGCCGCTTGGTAATTACCTTGCTGATAAAGAGCTGCGCCTTTAAGTTGTGTGTTTTCAGCTTGGGCGGCTTGTTCAAATTGATTTTGCTGATAGGCATCAAGAGCACGTTGGTCTTGGTTTTTAAACACCTCAGGTAATTCGGCGGCGTAAACCTGTTGCTGAGGTAGGAACATAACAAACAAAAAGCCAACTACTAGGCTACTACGGCGAATTAAAAAGAGCGCTAACGGCAATAAAATAATCAGGCCGTAAATACCTGCATCAACACGCCATAACGCTTGGCTTTGCTTCTCATCTTTGAGTACTTCAGCATTGGCGGTTGGGGCAAATGTTTGAATATCTTGATTACTAGTTTGATACAGTGCAAATTTGCCACCGCTGTTGCGTGCAAGCGAACTTAAGCGGCTGACATTAAGTGTTGGAATCACAATCTGTCCTTGAATGTCTTTTAAAAAGCCTCCTTCAGGTAGCTTAATCGGCGCACCTTGCTCTGTGCCAACTCCGTAGACATTTAAACGATAATTAGACTGAGCGGTAAAGCGGCTAATATCTTCTTGATCTAGGCTATCAACTCCATCTGTGACTAAAATAATATCACCATCTAAATAGCCAGCTTGTTTAAGTAAGTCGTCGGCTTTTTCTAGGCCTTCAATAACATTTGAACCTTTGCTCGGCATGATATCAGGGCTTAGGCTTGGGATAAGGTTAGCCAAAGTGCTAGCGTCATTGGTTAGCGGCGAAATGGTAAATGCAGAGCCTGCATAAGCCACTAATGCCGTATCACCTTCTTTGAAAAGCTCAATCATATCAAGTGCTTTAAAGCGAGCCTGCACTAATCGGCTTGGTGCGATGTCGGTACTGAACATGGAGTACGACATATCCATCACAATGACCCGCGCATTCTTTGCTTGAAACACGGGAACTTGTTTTTTCTCAAAGCTTGGACCTGCTGAAAAAACGATGGCTAACAGGATAAACACCGCAACTAACCAAAGCGGTTGGCTTTGTTTTTTATGGTTATCGCTCATTACAAATTGTGCCAAATGGGGGGCAATTAAATCAGCGGGGGCGCTTTTTTTGTTGCGTACCAACAGCACACTAAAAATAATCAGCGCGGGGATTAATAACCAAAGTAGGGCAGGGCGAATAAATTCAAAATCCATACTAGCTCTCCTGCTTAAATTGGCGAATAAAACTCACGAGCATTGCTAAGCTTATTAAGCCTAGCGCCACAAGCAGTGGAATATAAAACAATGAAATTTGTGGGCGGAACGTTTGTTCATCGCTACTAATTGGCTCAAGCTTATCGAGCTCTTGATAAATTTGCTGTAAGCCAGCCACATCTTTTGCTCTAAAGTATAAGCCGCCGGTTTGCTCGGCAATACGCTTGAGTAGGCTTTCATCTAAGTTACCGCCACTCATCCCCCCCATATTAAATAGGCTGAAACCACGCGGGTTATCAGAGCCAACACCTATGGTATATACCTTAATGCCTTCTTCGCGGGCTAACAGCAGGGCATCTTCTGGATCAAGGTTACCGGCGGTGTTTTGACCATCGGTTAATAGTACAACGATACGGTTACTTTCATCTTTATTAGCAAAACGCTTTACAGATAAACCTAATGCATCACCAATGGCTGTTGCTCTACCTACTAGACCAATTTGCGCTTCGCTGAGCATTTGGCTCACGGTTTTAACATCACGAGTAAGAGGCGTTTGTAAAAATGCGGTATCACCAAATAAGATAAGACCAAGGCGGTCACCTTGACGCTGTTCAATAAAGTCACTGAGTACGGCTTTTACCATGGTAAGCCTATCAACATACTGATTCTGGTAGGCCATATCTTGCTCTGTCATCGAGCCAGATAAATCCACCGCCAGCATAATATCGCGGCCTTCATTAGGCAGTGTGATAGGTTCATCAAGCCAAGTTGGATTTGCAATAGCGACAACTAAAGAGATCCAAACAGCCCATTCAAGCAATGAAACTTTTCGGCTGTGTTGCTGTACTGCTTGATTATTTAAGCCAAGCTTAGCAAAGCCAGGAATACGTAAACGTAACTGCCCTTGTTGCTTTAACGGCATAAAGCGGCTTAATAACCAAGGTAGGGGTAAAAGCACAAAACACCATGGCCAACTAAACTCAAACATTAATTGGCTCCTTGAGTTTAAAGTTGCTAATAGCACTGCGTAATTTAGCCCCGAGCTCAGCATTATTACTTTGTTGTTGATAAAGCGGCATCAACTCGTCGTAACTAAAGTTGTCGCCACTGAGTTTAGATAAACTTTCTGACCACTTAGCCAAAGGCTGAGAAGCAAGCTGACTGCTGTAATAATGACGAGTTAAGCGTTTTAAAATAATGTGTAGCTCTTGCGCGTCATCATCACTAAGGGTTTTACTTAATTTAATGGCTTGTTTTTTGGCTTTTTTAAACTGCTGGTTTTTATATAAAAGCACTAAGCCGAAAATTATTAACGAACCAACTAAGGCGATAATTAGCCACCAAATTGGAGCAAGTGGCCACCATGCAACCTCGGTCGGTGCAATGACATCATGTAAGCCATCTAGCGGATTTTTTTGCATTGTTACTTTCTCACTAATTGCAGCTCAAGAGGAGTGGCTGCACTGAATGAAATTAAACTAAGCCCAGATTTTTGTAAGCGTTTTAATCTGTTAGAAAACGACTCTTCGGCAGACTTAGCAAAGCGCTCGCGAAATTGCTTATCCATTAGTGGTAAAGCAAGCTCTTGGCCATTTGCCGACACTGTCACCGTTTGTTTAAAAGCAGGTAGCTGGTGCTCGAACGGATCGCTAATATGACAGCCAATCAATTCACAGTGCCTGCTCAGCATTTCAAGTTGTTTGAAACTTGCTTCATCAAGGGCGCTAAAATCAGAGACGATATAAACCAAGCTCCCTGGTTTTGCTAAATGATTAAGACGTTTAAGGTTTTCGCTGAATAAGCTGGTGGCTGTTTGATCGATATTAGTCAGAGCTTGGCTGTGAATATCACATAAGTTGTGACAAAGCTTTAACACAGCTTTCTCTCGTGAGGTCGGTTTTAATTCGTGATGACCTTGCTGGTTAAATACCAAGCCACCAATGCGATCACCTCGTTGACACGCCGACCAAGCAACCAGTGCGCTAATGTGCGCTGCTTGCACCGACTTTAACAGTAACTTTGAGCCAAACAGCATCGAGTTAGAAAAGTCGGTAAATACAAAAACTGGGCGTTCTTTTTCTTCTTGAAACAACTTAGTGTGGGTTTCGCCAGTGCGTGCGGTAACACGCCAGTCGATAGAGCGTATGTCATCACCGGCTTGGTAATGACGCACCTCGGCAAACTCCATACCGCGCCCTTTATGAGGTGCAAGGTATTGCCCAGCTAAGCTGTTTTTGATTTTTACTTTGGGCGCAAGTTCTAGCAAACGAGCTTTGGCTTTGTAATACATCAACTCTTTGAGTGATAAATTGACGCCTTGACTATGACTCGCTGCTAACCACGCCGCTGTATCAAATTGGCTCGACATAGCTTATGGCACTGCCACCAATTCTAAAATACGGCTGATCACATCGTCTTTACTGATGCCATCGGCCTGTGCTTCGTAACTTAAGATAATACGGTGACGCAATACATTATGCAGCACTGCTTGAATATCATCTGGGGCAACAAAGTCACGGCCTTCTAGCCAAGCATGCGCGCGGGCACACTTATCAAGGGCAATGGTTGCACGCGGACTTGCGCCATATTCAATCCAGCGACCAAGTTGCTCATCAAGCTCTGCTGCTTCACGAGTGGCAACAATTAACTGTACTAGGTATTTCTCAAGCGGCTCAGCTAAATACAAACCTAATATCGCTTTACGGGCAGCAAATAGCTCACTTTGACTAATTTGTTGTGTCGTTGCCTGCATATCAGAAATAGCCTCGCCACGGGTTAGGCGTAGGATATCTAATTCGTGTTCAGCACCCGGGTAATCAATGCTCAAATGCAATAAGAAGCGGTCAAGCTGAGCTTCTGGTAGTGGGTAAGTGCCTTCTTGTTCTAGCGGGTTTTGGGTTGCCATAACCATAAACAGATCAGACAGTGGATAGGTGTTTTTGCCTACCGTTACTTGGCGTTCAGCCATAGCTTCTAGTAGGGCTGATTGCACTTTAGCAGGGGCACGGTTTATTTCATCAGCCAAAATTAGGTTATGAAATAACGGGCCCTTTTCAAATACGAACTCACTGGTTTGCTGGCGATAAATATCGGTACCAGTTACATCTGCTGGTAATAAGTCTGGGGTAAATTGCACACGTTGGAAACTGCCTTCAACGCCTTTCGCTAAGGCATTGACTGCACGCGTTTTCGCAAGACCCGGAGGGCCTTCAACTAATAAGTGGCCATCTGCCAAAATTGCGATTAACAGTGCTTGAGTTAATTGTGGTTGGCCGATAATTTGCGTGTCTAGGTATGATTTTAATTGTGAAAATGCGTTAACTGCCATAATAAAAAGACTGTCCTAAAAGCGTGAGTCAAAAATTGTTTTTGTTATGCGCCAATACGTTATGTTCAGTACCGATAAATTCTTTGCGCGGTACCGTGGTGGGGCGCTATTAACAAGTTATAAGGATTCAAAAGTTATAACACAAGTGTTAGACACAAAATCCTCAAATAGTTCGTTATTTTTTAAGGATTTTTAGCCTACCATATAAATACGGTGTTTTTTTGTAAATAGGCCGAAAAAAGCCTATGGTTGAAAACTTACTATTGGCATTCGTACACGGGTTGTTTTAGAATCAGGAAAAACAAACAGGTCAGACCTGTCAGCGGGAGAGCATAAATGTCTGAGCAAAATATACTTAAAACAGCAAAAGGCGATCGTATCGCTATCGTTAGCGGCCTGCGAACGCCATTCGCAAAGCAAGCCACAGCATTCCATCATGTACCAGCCCTTGATATGGGTAAGTTAGTTGTCAACGAAATGCTTGAACGACTTAACTTTGATAAATCTGAAATTGACCAACTTGTATTTGGACAAGTAGTGCAAATGCCAGAAGCGCCAAACATTGCCCGTGAAATCGTATTAGGTACGGGTATGCCTGTTTCTGTTGATGCATATTCTGTTTCGCGTGCGTGTGCAACAAGTTTCCAAGCCATTGCTAACGTAGCCGAGTCAATTATGGCAGGCTCAGTGCAAGTAGGTATTGCCGGTGGTGCTGACTCATCGTCTGTATTACCTATTGGTGTTAGTAAAAAATTAGCGGGTAGCCTTGTTGATTTAAACAAAGCACGTACGCTTGGTCAGCGATTAAAGATTTTCTCTAAACTACGTCTAAAAGATTTACTTCCTGTTCCGCCTGCGGTCGCTGAGTACTCTACTGGTTTATCTATGGGTCAAACAGCAGAGCAAATGGCGAAAACACATAGCATCAGCCGTGAAGATCAAGATGCCTTAGCACATCGTTCGCACACCCTTGCAAGTCAGGCGTGGGCTGATGGTAAACTTAAAGATGAAGTAATGACTGCACATGTTGCACCTTATAAGAGCTTTATTGAGCAAGACAATAACATTCGTCATAACTCAACGGTTGAAGGCTACGCGAAATTAAAACCAGTATTTGACCGTCAGCACGGATCAGTGACTGCAGCTAACGCAACGCCATTAACTGATGGGGCGGCTGCGGTATTAATGATGAGTGAGAGTAAAGCCAAAGCATTGGGTTACGACATTCTAGGTTATGTACGCAGTTTTGCTTTCTCAGCAATTGGTGTACATGAAGATATGCTAATGGGTCCGGCGCATTCAACGCCAATTGCCCTAGATAGAGCAGGTATCACATTAGCTGATTTAGACTTAATCGAAATGCATGAAGCATTTGCAGCGCAAACACTGGCTAATATGAAGATGTTTGCGTCAGATAAATTTGCACAAGAAAAGCTAGGTCGCAGCAAAGCGATCGGCGAAATTAACATGGACAAGTTCAATGTATTAGGTGGCTCACTTGCATACGGTCACCCATTTGCGGCAACAGGTGCGCGCCTGATCACGCAAAGCTTACATGAACTTAATCGTCGCGGTGGCGGCTTAGCGCTTACGACTGCGTGTGCAGCGGGTGGCTTAGGCGCAGCCTTTGTATTGGAGAGTGCGTAATGACAGATTCAGTATTTAGTTTATCAGTGGCTGATGACGGCGTAGCCGTTGTAACCATTGATGTGCCGGGTGAGAAAATGAACACCCTGCGCAGTAGTTTTGCAGAAGATTTAAAAACCTTACTCAAAGACGCACAAGCGCAAGCAGTAAAAGGCATGGTATTTATTAGTGGTAAAAGCGATAACTTTATCGCCGGTGCTGATATTAAAATGCTTGATAGCGCCAATAGCCGTGAAGATGCATTAGCGTTAAGCGAAATGTGTCAGCAAGCATTTTTCGATATGAAAAAGCTGCCTTTTCCAACAGTAAGTGCTATTCATGGTGCTGCATTGGGCGGCGGTTTAGAGTTTGCTTTAGCGTGTGATTATCGCGTGTGTTCAGACAGCGATATCACTAAGCTTGGTTTGCCAGAAGTACAGTTAGGCTTATTACCTGGTGGTGGCGGTACTCAACGTTTACCTAAATTAGTTGGCTTGCAAAAAGCACTTGAGTGGATGCTTACAGGTAAGCAAGTGCGTGCTAAGCAAGCGAAGAAAACAGGCTTAGTAAATGACTGTGTACCACACAGTGTATTACTTGACGTTGCAAAAGAGTTTGCCCTGAAAGGTAAGGCGAAGGCTACTAAACCTAAGCTAGACCGTTTAAGTCAATTACTTGAGTCAAACCCATTTGGTCGCAATATTATTTTCAAAAAAGCACAAGAAAACGTGCTGAAGAAAACAGGCGGTCACTACCCGGCACCTTTAGCCATTATTAAAGCTGTTCGTGCAAGTGTTGAACTTGATCAGTTAAAAGCATACAAAACTGAAGCTGAAGGCTTTGCCACGCTGGTAATGAGTGATGAGTCAAAAGCATTACGCGGTATTTTCTTTGCAACCACTGAAATGAAAAAAGAGTGGCGTAATGATGATGCGCCAGCAATCGCTAAAGCGGCAGTATTAGGCGGCGGCCTCATGGGCGCGGGTATTGCCCATGTTAGTGCTGTAAAAGCGGGTGTTCCAGTGCGCATTAAAGATGTGGCTGAAAAGGGCATCAGCAATGCAATGAACTACAGCTATAAGATTTTAGATAAAAAGCAAAAGCGTCGTATTTTATCTAAAGCTGATCTACAACAAACCATGAACCGCATTACCGGCACCACCGATTACAGCGGCTTTAAACACATTGATATCGTTATCGAAGCCGTGTTTGAAGATCTTGCTTTAAAGCAAGGTATGGTGGCTGATGTAGAACGTGAGTGCCAAGACAACACGATTTTTGCAAGTAATACCTCATCATTACCAATTGCACAAATTGCTGCTGATGCAGCACGCCCAGAAAATGTAATTGGTCTGCATTACTTCTCACCTGTTGAGAAAATGCCACTTGTTGAGATCATTCCACATGAAGGTACGTCTGAAGAGACTATCGCACGCGTTGTTAACTTCGCCCGTAAGCAAGGTAAAACACCAATTGTGGTTAAAGATATGGCTGGTTTCTATGTAAACCGTATCTTAGCGCCTTATGTCAATGAAGCGGCTAATTTACTGCTAGCAGGTGAGCCAATTGAAAAGATTGACCAAGCATTGGTTGAGTTTGGATTCCCGGTAGGGCCTTTAGCGCTTCTTGATGAAGTAGGGATTGATATCGGTTCTAAAATTGCGCCAATCCTTGAAAAAGAATTGGGCGAGCGCTTTAAAGCGCCGGATGCCTTTAATCGCTTAATCGATTCTAAGCGTTTAGGTCGTAAGACTGGCCGTGGTTTTTATCTTTACGACAAGAAAGATAAAAAAGTGGATGAGTCAGTTTACGAGCTACTTGGTGTTACGCCATCACCTCGTTTAAACAAGAGCGAAATTGCTAAACGTTGTGTTGCGCAAATGCTGAATGAAGCGGTGCGCTGTTTAGATGATGGTATTATTGCAAGCCCACGTGACGGTGATATTGGTGCTATTTTTGGTATCGGTTTCCCACCATTCTTAGGCGGTCCATTTAGCTATATGGATAAACTGGGTGCAGCACAAGTGAGCTCTGAAATGGCGACTTTTGCTAACTACAACCCAATTTTCACACCTTGCGATACGTTAAAAGCAATGGCTGAAAAAGGTGGTCGTTTTTACCAAGCAGAAAGCGAAGAGCCGGCAGTAGTTGAAGCTACGCCTGTCGATCCGGTTGAAGTAACCAAAGAAGTGGTTGAAGACGAGCAAGCGTCAGAAGATGCTGATACAGAAACGACTAAAAGCTAATTCTTTAAATTAGTTAATTTTAAAAGCCCTGCTCATTGAGCGGGGCTTTTTTCTTCTATATTGGCCATAAGTGGTATTTAACTCACGAAATCAGTTTGTTATAACTAGGTTTATTTACAAAGCGATTAATCACCATGACTCTCACCACTGCGCGATTAACATTACGGCTGTTAAATGCCGATGACTGGCCATTGTTTTATACTTTGCATAATGATGCTGAAGTGATAGCTAAATGCTTCGATAAGCCCTCAGAGGCGCAGCTGCGAGCTAAGTTTAATGAACGCTTAAAGCCTTGGCAGCCAAATTCGAATTCACCACTTTGTTTAGTTATTGTTGAAACCAGTACTGGTAAAGAGGTGGGGGTAACTGGGTTTACTTCATCAACAGTGCCAGATAGTCAAGAAGTCGGTTATTTGTTGCTGCCTAATTTTCATGGTCGTGGCTATGCCACAGAGTCTTTGCAAGCAGTGCTTGATTACGCCAAATCAGAACATGCTGTACGTGAATTTAAAGCGGTTGTTACCGAGGGTAATATCGGTTCAGAAAAAGTACTTGAGAAATGTGGTTTTCAGTTAGTCGATAGGCAGCTAGATGCGTATGCTATTGGCGGTGTTTTGTATACCGATCATCATTTTCATTTAAGTTGCACTGATCACAGAGCGTGATCAGTGCGCAATTTTACAGATGAAGCTCAATCGCTTTTCTGTCTTTTTCAGGCATATTCGCAACCACTAAATCAAACGAATTATCAATCATTCGTTCAATCTCTCCTTGTGGTACGGTGCCGTCTAAAATAACCGTATTCCATAAACGTTTGTTCATGTGATAACCCGGGATCACCGACGGGAAAATATCACGCAGTGCTTGGGCTTCATCTGGATCGCATTTCAGATTTAGCCACCATACAAGGTTTCCCTCATCGTCTGTTTGGCCTTCTTTGCCCTCGGCAAGGGTGGCAAACATTTTATGATTCACCTTGTAAACGTCGACATCTTGGCCAAATGGTTGGGTGATCATCACCAATGGCTTTTTCATTAAATACTCGTGTACTGTGTGTTGATTCATGATCCAATCCTTGAAGTCATTTTTCGTAGTTATAAAGATAGCAGCTTTTTCGTAGTTTTGAGACAACTATTGTCATAATTTGCTGAAAAATCGAATAAATAACGGCTGCGAGTCAAAACTGTAAATTTTTATTGAACAAAAGCCATTACGTGGTAAATTTCTGTCATCAAAAAACGATAGGAATACACCCATGCCTAAGGCAAGTGAAGTTAAAAAAGGCGCCGCTATCGAGCATAACGGCCGTGTTTTAGTAGTTAAAGATATTCAACGTTCAGTACCACAAGGTCGTGCTGGTGGCAGTTTATACCGTATGCGTTTATACGATGTGGTAACAGGCGGTAAAGTTGATGAAACATTTAAAGACAGCGACATGCTAAAGCTTGCTGATCTCATTCGTCGTGAAGCTATGTTCTCTTACATTGACGGTGAAGAGTATGTTTTCATGGATAACGAAGACTACACGCCATATAACCTAAATAAAGAAGCGATCAGCGAAGAGATTTTATTCGTTAATGAAGAAACTCAAGGTCTTCACGTTATTGTGATTGATGGCTCGCCAGTTGGCTTAGATTTACCATCGAGTGTTGAGCTTGTAGTTGAAGAAACAGACCCTTCAATCAAGGGCGCTTCAGCAAGTGCACGTTCAAAGCCTGCACGTTTAACAACGGGTTTAACGATTCAAGTTCCTGAGCATATTTCAACAGGCGACCGTATTCGTATTAATACCGTTGAGCATAAATTTATGGGTCGCGCAGAAAAATAATTCTGTAACTCCTTTGAAAGCCGGCTTATAGCCGGTTTTTTTGTTTTATTTGTAACGCGCTCATAACAAAATTCATTGAAAAAGGAACGAAAAACGCGCATTATTATTGGCTTACGAAAACAATAATAAATACCAGTAGTAGATTAATGTTGAACCACGGATTGGAAAACAGAGAATACATCAAACTCCCCGAAGGCGTTGATATCGCCATAACTCCCGCTGGCGTTGTTGCCCGAAGCTATGCCTACATTATCGATTTTATTATCCGTAGTTTGGTTTTACTTGCTGTAGGTACTGTATTTGCCTTTTTTGGCGATGCTGGGCAGGGACTTATATTAATTGCTTACTTTTTAATTTCATGGGGTTATAACGTCCTGTTTGAAATGGAAAGTGGCCAAACGCCGGGTAAAAAACGCCTTAAAATCCGTGTTGTGCAAGACAATGGCTTACCAGCAAGCTTTTCGCAAATTGTAGTGCGTAACCTACTACGCCCAGCCGATATGCTACCTATAGGCTATTTCTTAGGCCTTGTGGTTATGTTGTTTAACAACCGTTTTAAACGCATTGGTGATTGGGCTGCAGGCACCATGGTTATTTACGACGATGAGTTAGCTACGCGCCCTGAATTATCTCAAGGTGAAGTGCATATTCCTACCATTAGCTTAACCACCGAAGAGCAATTAGCTGTGCTTGCTTTTGCAGAGCGTCATGATGAATTATCTGATGCAAGGCGCCGTGAATTGGCAGCTATTTTAGCTGCACCGTTTTCTGCTGAAGAGCATGAGATTGAGGCGCAACTTGTTAGTTACGCACGCCACTTTGCAGGTCAAGTTCAACACGATAACGATTACCCGCAGCAGGAGGGTAAGCAATGAAGCAAACTCAATTTGTAAAATCAAATAGCGTCAGTTGGGATGAATTTGAAGCGCTTTGCGAGCAAAGTAGTGCGGAGTCTTTACCTGTTAATTTTCCTAATTTGTATCGCAAAGTCTGTAATGATTTAGCCATTGCGCAAAGTCGTCAATACAGCCCGGTGTTGATTGAGCAAATAAACAGGTTGGTACAGTTAGGACAAAAGCGCCTTTATTTATCTCGAAGCAATCAATTTTCTGAAATATGGCATGTGGCCCGCACGGCATTTCCGCGTGCACTGTATGAAAATCGTTTAATGCTTGGTATTAACTTATTGGCATTTTGGGGATTGGCCTTAATTGCTTTTATTTGGGTAACTATCGACCCTGATGCTGCGTATACATTTTTAGGGCAAGGCACTGTCCTTAATATCGAACAAATGTATAACCCTAGTGGTAGCGTTCAATCGGCGGAGCGCGGCGCATCGCAAGATCTGATGATGTTCGGGGTCTATATCTACAATAACATTGGTATCGCATTTCAGATGTTTGCAGGTGGCGTATTGTTCTGTGTTGGCGCTGCTTTTTTTCTATTGTTCAATAGTTTTTATTTTGGTGCTGTTGCAGCTCACATTGTGAATGTTGGATTTGAAGGGCCGTTTTTTTCGTTTGTAATAACCCATGGCTCATTTGAGTTAACCGCTATCATCATTGCCTCAGCGGCCGGGTGTCAAATAGGTTATGGCTTGTTAAATCCTGGGCAGTATACTCGCGCATATGCGATGAAACAGGCTGCAGAAAAAGCGCTTCCACTGATTGTTGGCGCATTTTTAATGTTAGTCATTGCCGCTTTTATCGAAGCATTTTGGTCACCCCGTGATATTGCTAACGAAGTTAAATATTTAGTTGGCAGCGGTTGTTGGGCTTATGTCGTTTTTCGCTTATACAGGGGAATGCGTTATGGAGCTTAATCGACTTAGCTTCAATCCTCGCAAGCGCAGTGCTTACGAAACCTTTGATTTAACAGTGTTGCTAGTTAAGCAGCATGCTCTAGCGTTGGTTTCTTTGTATTTGATGATGGCAGTACCCGTATTTTTGATTGTCGGCTTTTTATTAAGCTGGGGCATAGGTGGCTTTGTTGTTTGGTGGCTTAAACCTGTATTTGAGCGACCTTTACTCGATTACATGTCAAAAGCGGTTTTCAATCAGCCAGTCAACATAATGAGTAGCTTAAAGTCACTCAAGCAGTTAAAAATCGCTGATATATTAGCGCATTTAACCGTTTTTAGGCTCAGCCCAAACAGAGCATTTTTAGCCCCTGTAGAACAACTTGAACGACTATCAGGTGAGCGCAAAACTAAGCGTAAGCAGGTGTTGTTTGCTTCAACTAAGCCTAAGCAGACATTGTGGATGCTGTTCTGTGTACATTTTGAGTTTATCTTATTGATGGGAATATCGGCACTGACAATTGCACTTGTGCCCCATTCATTCTCTGCACAAGAAGCCATGTACCAAATATTCGAAGCGCCAATCTGGGTTGAGATAGCGTTTAACTTTATTTATATCATCAGTATCTCGTTAGTCGCACCGTTATTTGTAACAGGTGGTTTCCTTGCTTATTTACACCGTCGAGTTGAACTAGAAGGCTGGGATATCGAGCTGGCATTTAAAAATATTCGCACCCGTCTTGCAGGCGTAGTCAGTGCTGTAGCACTACTTATACTTACAACGTTTACACTGCAACCATCAACAAGCTATGCAGAGCAAATCGATAAGCAAGCGGTAAAAGAGCAAGTTACGGCTCTTTATAATGAGCCTAATGTCATTGAAACTGAGACCACGTGGGTGCCAAATATCGAAGCAAAAGGTAGCTCATCAGAGAGTGATTGGTCTTGGCTTATCGATGTGTTTACTGCCATTGGTGAAGTGTTTGGCATATTTGTTTGGGTACTGGTCGGTTTATTAGTTATTTGGTTGGTTTATTACCTAATGCAAAAACGCGGTTTTTTTGCAAATTTAAGCTTACCAGAACGTACAAAAGTAAATGAAGAGCCAGTTATCCCAACCTTATTTGCAGAAATTAAAAGTAAGGATTTACCAGCAGATTTAATTGCCGCTGCAAAGCAATGTTTTGAGCAAGGTGAGCACCGCTTGGCGCTGGCGTATTTGCTTCATCATGCGCTGAGTTGGGCGCAGCAACAACATGAAGTGCGCTTGCACCGCTCGATGACTGAGCGCGAATGTAAACGTGCAATTGATGCTAGGGTGCCAAATCAAGGACAAGCAATTTTTGCCCGCTTATTTTCTGCGTGGGTCACGGTTGCTTGGGGCCATAAAACCCCTGATATCGACTTTATCGAGCTGACAGAGCAAATTACGGCAATGACAACAGAGACTAAGGAGCAAGCCCATGAAGCTTAAGGTTGTGCTCATAGCGGTGCTAGTGATGTTTAGCTTATTTGTTATTGCTGGTATTGCTTCTTTAGATTGGCAGAAAAAAGAAATAGAAATTGGCTTTCATAGTGATGTGGCAAAAGATAACTTCACGATGGCTAAGCGGCTACTTAAAGTCAATGGTATCGATTGGAATAAAAACAAACGCTTGGCAGAGCAAGCACAAAGTGATGAGTTAAACATAGACCCACAAAGTATCTTAATTTTGGATGAGGCGGTGCTTGCTGACTCCTACCAATTAGATGTGCAGCTTGCTGATTGGGTCGCTGATGGCGGACGTTTAATTTATGTATTAAACAGGCAACGTGATGAGCTGGCGATTGATAGCACAGTATTTTTTAGTCAGCTTGGCATCAATGTACAAAGCCAAGAAGATGTTTTTGAATATGATTTTGCGACGCTCAAAGAAGGGAATAAAAATAGTAATTTATTAATTGATGAAAACACTCAGCTTGACCTTGAGCTAAGCCGTGCCTTTTTTATTGAAAACTGCCCCGGTGTGAGTACAAATAATGATAACGGCGATACCTTGATGTGTGACTTTGCATTTGGTCAAGGTAGGGTCATTGTGATGCCATCGCTGTTACCTTTTACCAATTACCGACTTCGCCATCTGGATCATGGCAGTTTATTGCTTTGGTTAAGTAAAGGGGCTGAAAAAGTAACGTATGTACCTTATCTGACTTACCCAAACTGGTTTGCTAAATTATGGCACTGGAGCTGGCAATTTGTGGTGACGTTGCTGTTATTAATTGTGCTTGCAGTGTGGCATATCAGTAGTCGTATCGGCCGCTCTTATGCTCCTGACTTCGATATAAAAACCAGCTTTAATCAGCATATTCGAGCAGTAGCAAACTTTTATTCAGAGCATGGTCACGAAGCCGTGTTATTTACTGCACTCAAGAAAGATTTTTACGCCAAAGTAGAGTCGCGAGTGCCTAACTTTAAGATGCTTAGTGCTGAAAAGCAGGCGCAGATCATCGCTAATTTAACTCATTTTGAAAAACAACAGGTGGCTGAGTTGCTTGCTAGCAAGTTGCCTGAGTCCAAAGAACAACGAACAGAATATATAAAACGATTTAAACAATTAAGGAATGCCTTATGAGCACGGAATTAGACACTAATCGCATGAGCTTAGTTGAGGCAGCTGATGCAGTAAAACAAGTAAAGCATAACATTTCGCGTGTCTTAGTTGGTCAAGATGCTATTGTTGAAGATGTGCTTACGGTGCTCTTTGCGGGTGGTCATGTATTACTTGAAGGGGTTCCAGGGCTTGGTAAAACGCTACTGGTTAGAGCCTTAGCAAAAAGCTTAAATGTAGACTTTTCGCGAGTGCAGTTTACACCGGATTTAATGCCTTCAGATGTTGTTGGTCATAGTTTGTATGATATGAAATCAGGTGAATTTAATATCAAAAAAGGCCCAGCATTTACTAATATTTTGCTGGCTGATGAAATCAACCGTGCACCAGCTAAAACGCAATCAGCTCTTCTTGAGGTGATGCAAGAGCAACAAATCACCATTGATGGCGAGTCATTATCTATTGATTCACCGTTTATGGTATTAGCCACTCAAAACCCATTAGATCAAGAAGGGACGTACCCACTGCCTGAGGCTGAATTAGACCGTTTTATGATGAAAGTGGAGCTTGGTTTTCCTTCTCATGAATCGGAAGTTGAGCTTTTAAAACTGAATACACAAATTGTCTCTAATGAAACCAAAGTAGAGCAGCTCCCAGCGGTATTGGATGCTAAGCGAATTGCTGAAATTAAACAGCTTTGTGCAGATATTTTAGTAGACGAACAAATACTGAATTATGCCGTCGATATCGTGCGTAGTTCACGAACTTGGCAAGGTGTGCTCCACGGCGCAGGGTTACGTGCCTCAATTAATATCATTAAAGCGGCAAAAGTAATGGCATTAATGAATGGCCGTGATTTTGTAACTCCTGATGATGTGAAGTCAGTGTCTGTGAATATATTAAGACACCGATTAATTTTATCGGCTGATTTGGAGCTGGAAGGGGTGTCATTTGATGAAGTGATCAATGCCATTTTAGCCAGTGTTGAAGCACCACGCTCATGAAACGCATCAAGCATAGACCTGCAAAACGCTTAATACAATTAACAGCTTTACAGCTGTTATTGTTGCTTGTCTGTGCCATTGCATCAGTTGACAGCTTAGTGCTAACGGCCTTGCTCTTAGTGCCTTTATTGCTCGCATTTGTAGATTACATGGCATCGAAGTCAGAGCCTTTACTTGAAGTAAGTGCACAAACGAGTCTCAACATGGCTTTGTATCGCCGCCAAGCATTGCAGCTAGTGATTAAAAATAAAGCGAAGCATGCGACCATGCTAGATGTCAGTGTTCATTTAAGTAATGCAATTGAGCTACAAAAGCCACAGCAAACGGTGTTTATAGATGCAATGCAACAAGCAAAGCAGAGCTTTAGCTTACGCGCTCACAAACGAGGTGATGCGCAGATCAGTGCCATTGAAGTTAGGGTAGGGTCGCCATTTGGCCTTTGGCAAACAAACTGGTTAGCTGAGCAAGCAATTCAATTAAAAGTGTATCCCGACTTTAGCCGGGTTACTTCAAAGCAGCATTTAAATGGCGTAGTGAATAAGCCTATTTCAGGCTTAAAGCTCACTAAAAAGCGCGGTGATGGTATCGAATTTCAGCAGTTACGTGAATATCGCCAAGGTGATAGTGTTAGGCAGATAGACTGGCAGGCGACCAGTAAGCGTCGAAAACTCATTTCTCGTGAGTATCAAGAAGAGCAGAACCAACATGTCATAGTGATGCTAGACGCTTCTAAAAAAATGGCCATTGAAGCTAATGAAGGCAGCCACTTTGATCATGCTTTAAATGCATTATTACTGCTGTCGCACACAGTTTTAAAGCAAGGTGATTGGTTTAGCATGCAGAGCTTTAACCAAAATCTGCGTTGGTTACCTGATGTAAAAGGTGCGCAGAATGTATCACGGGTAATGAATCACTTTTATGATCTATACCCAGATAAGAGCAGCAGTGACTATTTAGTGGCTGTGAACCAATTAATCGCTAAACGCAGTAAACGTTCTTTAGTGTTATTAGTTACCACCCTTGATGAGCAAAGCATTGATGAGTTAATGCCTGCAATTAAGCTATTACAAAAACACCACTTAGTGGCACTTATTAATATTAATAACCGTGCTGTAAATGAGGTGCTCGATGAGCCTATTGAAAAGTACGAAGATGCAACCAGTTACTGTGCAGCATTAGCACTACTAAATTCACATAAAGCCAATATGGCGAAGCTGAAAAAACAAGGTGTAATAGCCATTGACTGTAACCCTGAGCAGCTGCTACCGCATGTGCTTAACACCTATTTAAATGTGAAGCACTCCGGGGCATTGTAAGACCAGCTGGCAATAAAAAAGGCATTGAATTCAATGCCTTTTTTATTAAATAACGAAACGATTATTTTTGATTATCAATAGCTTCGTTAATTTTGTATTGGAAATAAATAACGTTAAAGAAAAACGTTAAAATACCACCTAAATGAACTGGTTCATTACTGCCTTCATTAATCAACTCTTTAATCGATGTACGAAGAGAGAAAATTAATACAATGGCAACAACAAACGAAATCAGTGACACAATACCACCAATTTCAGGTGAAACTCCTGTAAAAGACAACGCAATATTCACAATGTACAAAGCAACATAGCCATAAACTAAGCCTTGGCTTACCTGGTTTTTTGCTAATGCATTGGCTTTATTGGTTCGGCTTACTAGCCAGTATACGGCGTAGATACCAAATGTGAAAAGACATAAAAAGAACACGCCCCAAGCAGAAAAGCGGTCAAAATTTAAAATAGGTTTATTACCGCTGGTATTTTGCTGTGTAAGCTCAGCTTCTGGCGCTTCATAGATGTTAGCTGATTCTTCAGACATAACGATTCCTCATAATTATTTTTGTATATTCCTTTGTGCAAATTGCACGTACCGATAATAGCAGTGAGGCTGGTTTTTGTACATCATTTCAACAGCCTAGAAAGTAAGGTTAACTACCATAAAGGTCAGTATAAATAAGCCTTATAGAGGGTATAGCATGAGTGAAGTTTTAAAGGTTGCTGAATTTATGTACACTGCCGCAGATTTTAATGAGGTGCTGTGTGTTATTTGTATTTTTGAGCTGTGTATTTATTTTGGTGATGTATTTAGAGTCTTTGTCTAAAGGGATGCCGGTAAAGCGTTGGATGCTGCTAGGTGGAATGCTTGGGCCTATCGCTTGGTGTTTATTTAACGTGCATTATCGCCGCGCATTTGTGCGCCATGTTGGCCGCCAATCTTGTGGCTGGCGCCCTTAAACTTTTGCTGTTTTTAACAGGCTCGGCGCAGATTTATCGAGTTGTTTTTGTAGGAAGGCGGTAAATTCAGGCTGAGACAGTGGCTTAGAGTAGTAGTAGCCTTGAACCGTCTGGCACTTTAACTGCTCTAACATCACAACCTGTTCGGCTTGTTCAACCCCTTCTGCAACCACATGCAAATCAAGGTTATGGGCAATAGTCACAATTGAGTCAACCATATTGCGGCCACGCTCTGATTGCATGTCGTCAATAAAGGCTTTATCAACTTTCAAGGTATTAAGCGGGAACTGTTTAAGATAGGCTAAAGATGAGTAACCCGTGCCAAAGTCATCCATCGCAAGGTGAATACCCCGAGCACTGAGTGAACGCATTACTGCAATTGCTTCGTTAGGGTCGTCCATAACCGTACCTTCGGTGATCTCCAGTTCAAGGAAGTAAGAGGGCAATTCATTCTTTTGCAAAATCACATCAATACGAGTGGTTAAATCAGGTAAGCTAAACTGCTTAGCCGATAAGTTCACAGCAACACGACCGTTGAATAAGCCTTGATCTATCCATGCTTTTACATCGCGGCATGCTTTATTTAAAACAACTTCACCAATTTCGATAATTTGCCCAGTTTCTTCAGCGATAGGAATAAACACTCCTGGGCTGATCACACCTTTTTTCGGGGTAATAAAGCGCACAAGAGCTTCCATACCATCGAGTTTACCTGTACGAATATTCATTTTCGGTTGGTAATACACTTCAAAGTGATCTTCTTTTAAGCCGTAACGCATTAAGTTTTCGATTTGTAAGCGTTTAACTGCTTCACGGTTCATAGTGTCGTTGAAGAACAGATAGCTATTGCCTTTTTTCTTAGCGTGATACATGGCTGTATCCGCATTTTTAAGTAATAGTTCTGGGGTATTGCCATCTTCAGGGAACAGCACGATACCGACACTTGAGGTGATCACTAGTTCGTGACCCGCCATATTAAAAGGTGTGGCAATGGCGGCTAAAAAGAGTTTTGCCATGCGAGTAATGGTATGAATATCGTTGGTACCCGACATGACCAGTGCAAACTCATCACCGCCTAGGCGATAAAACACATCTTTTTCACGGGTTAACTTATTCAAGCGCATCGCAAGCTTAGATAGCAAGCTATCCCCAAGTTGGTGACCCAGAGAGTCGTTAATTTTTTTAAAGTTATCTAGGTCAAACACTAATAAAGCGTGATGGTTATCTTGCTTAGCGAGCTTTTTCAGGTTGGTGAAAAATAAGTTTCGGTTAGGTAAGCCCGTTGTGCGGTCTCGGTTCGATAAGTTATGTAATTGTGATTCGGCTTTTTTACGCTCAGTTTGATCTGAAAACACAACGACATAGTTACATATTTGGTTGTGCTCATTTTTGATTTCATCAATTGAAATTTCAATCGGTAACAGCTGCCTTTTCGCATTGCGAAGTTTAACCTCTTGCTGCCAATGCTCTGTGGCTTTTACGGTGGCTTTAATTTCATCCACATAGCTTTGGTCATAGCCATTTAAGGTAAAATCTTTCTTTAAATATTGCTCTCGAGTACCACCAAATAGCGTTAAG
The DNA here is from genome assembly GCF_001401795.1 of Pseudoalteromonas sp. P1-26. Taxonomy (NCBI): domain Bacteria; kingdom Pseudomonadati; phylum Pseudomonadota; class Gammaproteobacteria; order Alteromonadales; family Pseudoalteromonadaceae; genus Pseudoalteromonas; species Pseudoalteromonas sp. P1-26. Next base: position 272,142 of record NZ_LKDX01000002.1, read on the forward strand.
AAGCTTGGGTTTAAGTCAACCAGCTTAAAGTTTTTATCGAAAATGGCGATGGCGTCAGTTAGCGACTCAACGCATTTAGCGAATAGGTTTAAGCGGGCTTCTGTTGATTTAAGCTGAGAAATATCTCTTACAGTGCCTGTCATACGCAAAGGGTTGAGGTTTGCGTCTTTTTCGATGATTTTGCCGCGATCCAGTACCCAATGCCAACGACCGAGGTTGTCTTTAATCCGGTAACTTGCTTCAAAAAAGGCGGTGTGTTCGGCAAAGTGTTTTTTTAGGGCTGTTTCAACGTGTTGTAAGTCGTGTGGGTGAATCAATTCGCGGTTAGGGGGAAAGCCGCTGCTACTGTTTGTATCTGAGGTGTATTTATCGTTAATTCGCAGCACTTCTCCGGTTTTAATATTCCAATCCCAGAGGGTATCGCCACTGCCTTCTACGGTACTTTTTAAGCGATGTTCTGAAATACGCAGTTGTTTTCGAGAGCGCTTTAATTTGAAAATTATAAATAATAGGTACGGCAATAACAGCATCATAATAGCACTTGGAATAAGCAGCAATGTGCTCTGTTCAAGCTCTATGGGGCTGGCGGATGCTGAAAAAATCCCAGCCATACTTATTGTTAAAAAAGCAGAAATCATTTTTATTATTTTTATCATTAATGCATTACCGTAATTCGCACCAATTAATCTAATCTAAGCTCGCGTTCGAGTCAAAGAGAATGCGAAGAAAGGCTTGCTTTTGGCTGTTTTTTAGCCTTTGGCTCACTTAAAAGTTCTATTCTTGGCCTGTTTTCACTGAACGTTTCGGTAATATACTGCTGCATTTGAGTAAGGCTTAACTTATCAAGTGCCTCTAAAAGCTGTTGTTGCATATTAAATTCAGTATCGCGATTACCAATAGCTAACCATAGGCGCTGTGAGCGTAAGCGCAAATTTTTATCTTTTTCAGCAATGTGTGTAACAAGACCTGCTTTGGTATCGAGCCATTGCTGCTCAGAAATGTTGTTTACTTGTGGCACATAATTATTAATAAATTGCTGGTGACGCTGAAGTATCTCATCAGCACTATGCATAGGTGACTGCACGTAAAAAGCAATACCAGCACGGGTATTAAAAGGAGCATAGCCCGCACCAACTAAGTAACCGAGCTGTTGCTTGGTTCTTAACTCATTAAAATAATCTTGGTTTATTAAATGATTAAGTACCATCATTTGCACCTTTTCGGTAGTGTCATCCGTTTGTGCTTGATAGTACAGCACCATCGCATGATCGCTACAATTTAACGTGAAGCGCTGTTGATCTACTTCGGTTATATCGTTAAGTGGTCGCGTTAAATCAATAATTGTGGTGCTGTCAGCTAGGTGTTTAGTCACTTGCTTTTGGAACTTAAGCGCATCACTACGTTGCCAGTTACCATGTAAAAAAGACTCAACGTGCAAGGCTTTAAAAAACTCATTTCTAAAGCAATTAAATTGATGGAAGCTAGTATCCTTTAAAGCTTGTGCTAAGGCATTAGGCTCTGGGTTCCATGGCATGATTTGCGCACCCAAAATACTAAATAGCTCACTAACAGGTTTGTTTTGATTGCTGTTTCGCCAGTGTCTAACGAGCTGCTTTTTATATTCAGCAAAGCGTTTTGCGCAGATTTCAACATTAAAGAGTGCTTCAAGTAACTCATTAACCAGCTCTAACTGACTCGATGAAAGACCCGCAGTATGTAGGGTTAAGCCACCTTGGTGAGAGGTTAAGTGATAACTAAGACCAGCCAATTCTGCTGGATAAAATTGCTCAGCAACACTGTCCATAAACAGGTCTGCAAATAAGCGGGTAAGGGCCATGTGTTTAACATCTTTAATTGCAAAGGTTGAGTCCATTGCTAAGTAAAAATGCCCTTTAGCTACTCTGAAAGTTGCGTCTTGTTTAAACCAAAAATCAAAGCCGTCTCGTGTGACTAAAAGCTCAGGTGATTTATTTGGCTCGTCTAATGGTAATAGTTCAACATCTTTTGTGAGGTATGGGTTAGCACTTGGTAAGCACATCTGTGGTAATGGCGTGTTTATTTCACTAAGCGCTTCTAACCAACTTGCTGAGATGTCTTCTACTTTATATGGTGTGTTGTACCAAGCTGTAGTGTGCTCAGGCTCAACACCTGGATGAATGAGTACCAAGCGCATGTTATCAGGTGTTAGCCATTGCATAGCAATTTCATGGGCACAACGGTTAAAGCCTTCCATTAAATAATCGCCTTGCACATAGTTGGCTTCATCGTAATGCTGCATATTAATGCTTAAGTTACTCACCCAATCAATTAAGCGCGCTTTTTCTTGGTTATCAAAGGCAATTTGCAAGAGGTTCTTTTTGTCTTGATAAAGACGCGGCAATTTATCGCAGTTTTGGTTAATTAAGCAGATATACTCAAACACCATTTCAACGATATCTTCATAGTATTCAATACCTTCATCAGTTAACGCCATACTGATGTTAAAATCTTTGAAATTACTGCCATTAATGCCACCACCTGCTGAGAGGGCATTGATCCAGCCTTGCTCTTTTAAAATAGAGTACAGTGACCCTTTGCCTTCGTAGCCGAGTAAGTGGGCAATAAAACTAACGGTTTTGTGACGATAAAAGTCATCTATATTTGGCATCGCAAAGCTAATAATGAGCTTTTGCATATGTTTATGTGGCTCAATGTGTAACACCTTACCTAAGTCTTGTTTACGGTAAAGTGGCTGCTCTATGATCTCTTTACTTTTTGGCTGACCTTTAATTTCGCTAAATAACCGTTTTACCCAGGTGGTCATGGTCGCAATATCTTCATTGCTACATATCACAAGTGTCATCCACTGAGCCTGATAATGGCTATCGAAAAAAGCACGTAGCTCATCACTGATACAGCCCTCACGATCCGCGAGGGTTTGCTGGTTACCGACCGAAAACTTTGCAAAAGGGTGCGCTGGGTTAACAGTTTCTTTATGAGCCTGATAAATACGGCGGCCGTCATCTTTTATTTTTAGTTTAAATTCTGCGTCTATAGCATTACGTTCTTTAGTTGTCTCTTTAGGATTTAAGAGTGGGGCAATAAAAAAACGACTGAATTGTGCTAGTGCCTCAGCAAACTGTTGGTTATTAATATCAAAGAAGTAGCAAGTGTGCTCAGTGCCAGTCCAGGCATTGGTGTTGCCACCAGATTGCGATACAAAATTAGAAAATCCGCCCGATTCTGGGTACAGGTCAGTGCCTAAAAAAAGCATATGCTCTAAAAAGTGCGCGAGACCTTGCCTATCAAGGGGGTCATCGAAATGGCCTGCGTTAATAGCCATTGAAGCCGCTGATTTTGTTGACTCTAAGTCTTGCACTAAAAGTACTTTTAGACCATTGTCCAGTGTTAGGGGTTGATATGTTCTGTTATCATTGCGGCTGATATTCAAAAGATGCTCCTGAAAGAGTGCGTTAATGTCCTAACAACAGATGATATTTTCAGGAAAGCTAAAAAAGACAGAGCTACGAAAATCTACCTGAATATCATAAGCGGATGTTTAATGTATCTAGTGATGATATTCTAATATAGCGAACAATCAAGCAAACTGGCTACTGTTTTATATTCTTTAATCGGTTGATTTTTTATGAAAACAATCTTAATCATGCGCCATGGCGAAGCTACGCCAATGCAAGCAGATGATGCAGCAAGACAACTGACCGAGACCGGTCACCAAGAAGCCAGTCGAATGGGGCAGTGGTTAGCAACACACCATAAACCTGATGCTCTGTTGGTAAGTCCTTACATTCGCGCACAACAAACTGCTATGGATGCGACGCAACATATTTCGTTACAATTTAACGAAACTTGCAGTGATATTACCCCCGATGGTGTACCGCAAATTGCTGCTGATTACCTAGAAACCTTGATTGCTATGCATCCAGACTGCAATACCTGGTTGGTCGTTGCCCATATGCCAATTGTTAGCTACTTAGTTGATCAGTTAAGCCCTGGTCATATGCCAATCTTCAATACAGGGGCGGTTGCTGTTATCGAATATGATGAACACAAACAGCGCAGTCAGTACCTCAGTATTCACTCGCCAAATAACGTCGAAATCTAACAGTGGATTTGCTAAATTAGCGCCACTGTTAATTTTTTAAGTTCTTACTATGACAATCGAACGTTTACAAACCGGTGCGCGTATGAGCCGCATCGTTAAGCATAACGGCACAGTATACCTATGCGGCCAAGTTTGTGCTGATGCCGAAAAAGATATCACCGAACAAACTCAAACCATGCTAGATAAGGTCGAAGCGCTACTTATTGAAGCAGGTAGTAGCAAAGAGCACATGCTAAGTGCCACAATTTACCTGAAGAGCATGGAATACTTTGCAAAGATGAACGCTGTTTGGGATGCATGGGTGCCACAGAGTCATGCACCAGCTCGCGCTTGTGTTGAGGCAAAAATGGCGCGCGATGCATTATTAGTTGAGATTTCTGTCGTTGCAGCCGTTAAGTAACGAGCAGCGTATCGCGCAGATGATTGCTCGCTTTAATGAGCAATCAGGGCGCGAACTGATTGAACTGCCACATTGGCATTTTTGCGACAATGAGCAAGATGCCAATGACTGCGCATTGCTGGTTTTAAATGGCGTAAAACAAGCAACAACCCCTTCACTTTATTGGTTTAAAGCCAATAATGAAGCCCTTCCTGAAGTTGGTGATTTAGCCATTTTTACCAATTGGCAGGGACAGCCACTCGGCATAATTGAAACCGTCTCTGTAACTATTACCCCATATAATCAAATAAGCGCCGATTACGCCGTATTAGAAGGCGAGGGCGACAAGAGCCTTGAGTACTGGCAGCGTGTGCATTGGGATTATTATCAGCGAGAGCTCGCAGGTACAGGCTATCAATGTCATCCAGAGATGCCGTTGGTGTGTGAGCAGTTTAAGTTAGTTTTCAAGGAGTCAGAATGAGCACGAATCCTGTGGTTCTTATTACCGGAGGCGGCCGCGGTATAGGTGCAGCAACAGCAAAACTATTTGCTAAACATGGCTATGATGTGTGTATTAATTATAAGTCAGATCACGCAAGTGCAGAGCAGGTCGCTGATGAGATTAAAGCGCTTGGCGTGAATGCTTATTTGTTGCAAGCCGATATTGCCGATGAGCAGCAAGTACTCGCCATGTTCGCCAAATTAGATGCTCAGGTTTCGCGGTTAGATGTGTTAGTTAATAACGCAGCGATGATGATGCCGCAAATGCCGTTATTAGAGATGGATGCTAAGCGTATCAACGCTATTTTAAGTTGTAATGTTACAGGGGCATTTTTGTGCGCGCGAGAAGCAATAAAGCGTATGGACAAAGGCAGTATTGTCAATGTTTCATCGGGTGCGTCGCGAACAGGCTCGCCAAATGAATACTTAGATTATGCAGCATCCAAAGGAGCGCTTGATACTTTCACGATTGGCCTTGCTAAAGAAGTGGCGAGTAAAGGTATTCGAGTTAATGGGGTAAGGCCAGGCCTTATTTATACAGATATGCATTGCGATGGTGGTGAAGCAAACCGAGTTGATAGGTTAAAATCTAAGTTGCCGCTAGGGCGTGGTGGTGAGGCTGATGAGGTTGCCTCAGCGATTTACTTTTTGGCAAGTGAGCAAGCATCATTCACAACGGGCAGTTTTATAGACGTATCGGGTGGGCTTTAGTAAGCCTCGCTGGTGGTAACTGCGTTGAGGGGTTATTATTTCCTAATATAAACCATAAAAATAACCCAAGGTAGCCCATGGATTCACAAAAGAAATCGACTTTATTTCTGTTCGGCTTATTTATGTTCATTATGTTGGTGGGGCTGTTTGGTGTATCGCAAACAACACGCTGGAGTGAACCTTTAGCTAACAATATATATGCAATTGCGGGCCTGTTTGCTTTTAGTGGTGATTGGACACAAGAGCTTTATAAAACCAATCAAATGAACCCTTTCATTGAATTTGCTCGATTTGCAGCCCCCTTAACGACAGCATTAATTTTCTTCTATCTAATTTTTGATGGTGCAAAGCAGCTCATTGTATATTTACTGAGGCCTCGCTCTGACTTTCAGCTTGTTGTGGGTTTGGGAAATAAAGGTTCTGCCATTGCTCTATCTGCATTGGCTGCGAATAAATCAGTTATAGCAATCGAAAGTAACCCTGAAAATAGTCATATTGCCTTACTGAAACAAAAAGGTGCGATTGTGCATGTTGGTGATATTAATCAATCAGTTGCTGATAAGCTTCACTTACAGCATGCTGAGGCGGTATTTTTCTGTTGTGGCGATGATAGCCATAACATTACTATTGCTCAGCAAGTACTTACTAACTTACCCAACTTGAAAGCGCCCGTTTTTGTACATCTGCATAGTCGGGTATTAGCGGATCAACTTAAACAACTCCCTCGATTTATTGAAAATACCAGCACCGAACTACGCTTTTGGCGTAAAAGCCAGTTACTAGCAGAGCAGCTTTTTGCCAAGCATTCGCCGTTACCACTGCTTAATATTCAAGGAAAAGACCAAGTTCATTTGGTTATTTTTGGTAGTAATGACGCGGCGTTAGATTTAGCAAGAACTTATGCGAAAAGTGCTATCTACAGTAGTTTAAAGCCGGTAAAAATTACTTTAATCACTACCGAATCTAACGCAGAGTTGAGTGCAGAACTTACAGCTATTGACGCTGCCGCTGAGCTTAACGTTATTAATAAGCAAGTTCATGAGTTACTCGCAGATAATAAACTGCTGCTCGATATCATTTCTAATGCAACGCAAATTTATATTTTCGATACACAGCAATTAAACTGTTTCTCAATCGCTTTGACACTTCGCAATAAGATGCTAGTTGAATGCCTATTTATGGCACCCATTTACTACGCAACTAGCTACACCGAATTTAGTGAACAACAACAAGCTAAAACAAGGCAAATACCTGATAACTTGGTGGCTTTTAATGATAACAGTAAAGATATCAATATTAGCGCAGTGACTCAGCCTCGTGGCTCAGTGTTAGCTAAGCGAGCTCACGAACAAAGCTATCAAGCAAATCAAGATAATGTTACTTCATGGCAAGACCTACCTTATAGTTTAAAGGAAGCCAATAGAGCTTTTGCGCTGAGTTGGCGTGAAAAACTGGCGATGGTAAATGCACGTTTTAGCAGCCACTCAAACAGCATTGAATTATCAGATAACGAGCTCAATATGATGTCGTCGATGGAACATGCTCGCTGGTGCGCTGAGCGTAAAATTGATGGCTGGCAGTTTTCTAGTACTCGCTCAAATATTGCAAAACGACATACACTGATAAAACCTTGGCATGATTTAACACAACAACAGCAGCAAGGTAATAGTGATTTTTTTGCCGCAGCTGTTAACGATTTACTGTTACTGGCAAAAGATACAACGCAACCTTTTGGCATTGAAAAAGTGGTCACCGTGGCAGTCACAGGCCATCGCTTCACAAACCTTGAAAGCCAGCAACATGACACTTTGGTTCGAGATATTGATCAGCAGTTAGATGCGCTTAAGCAGGCTCATCCAAATTGTCATTTTCAGTTTGTTTCTGGTCTTGCTGAAGGAGCTGATAGATTAGTGATAGAGCGAGCGCTAACCCGTTTAGACGCTAGTTTTATTGCTCTACTGCCCATGCCTTACGAACTGTATAAATTGGATTTTAGTAAACAAGATAGTGAGTTTGAACAGTTGCTCGCCAAAGCACAGTGGTTTGCAGAAATTCCCCCTGTTTATCGAAGTTTAGCCGAGATGGAAGATACAGCTAATGAGTCTCGTGCTTTGCAATATGCCTCTTTAGCAGCGCACTTGGTTGCTATGGCCGACGAGCTGATAGCTGTCTGGGATTCTCAACCTAGTAGAGGAATTGGCGGTACAGCTGATGTTGTAAATTGGTGGCAGCATGGTGTGCCTGAACAGTTTAAGCGCCATTACCCGTTTACTAGTAAGGGACTTAAAGCTGAAGTGCGTATTGTAGACTTTAAGAGAGATTAGCTAATGAGTGAGAAGTTAGTTAAGCATCAATACTTGGCGTTTATTTCATATCGTCACGCTGATAATAAGCAAACCGGTCGCCAGTGGGCAACCTGGTTGCATCAAGCAATCGAAACCTATGAAATCCCAAAAGATTTAGTGGGTCAAAAAAACGCCCGTGGCGAGTTGATCCCTGAGCGTATTTTCCCCATTTTTCGCGATGAAGAAGAGCTCCCAGCCGATGCTGATCTTGGCAATGCAATTACACGTGCACTAGATAATACTCAACTGCTTATTGTGTTATGTTCGCCTAACGCAGTGGCATCTACTTATGTTGCAGATGAAATCGATTACTTCAAAAAGTTAGGCCGAAGCGATCAAATTATTGCCGCAATGATTGACGGTGAACCAAATGCAAGCTGGGATAAAACAAAGCAATCGCAAGGGGTTGCGCCAGAGGATGAATGTTTTCCAAAGCCCTTACAATATGCTTACGACGCACAGGGCAACCCAACAACACAATTAGCTGAGCCTCTAGCGGCTGATTTTCGGGTTAATCATGATGGCAAGCTTGAACAAGGCTGGACCTCAATTGAAGCATATAAACAGTATTTAAAATCGCGCACTGAATTTTCAAGCCAAGATTTAGCTCGATATGTTGAGCAATACCAAGCTCAACAAAAATTGATGCTGTTAAAAATTATCGCAGGCATTTTAGGTGTGCCACTCGGAGCATTAACTAAGCGCGACCAAGCTTATCAATTAGAACTTGCTAAGCAAAAGGCAAAGCGTTTGCGCCAATGGTTAAGCGCCGTCGCTATGCTGGCTGTTATTGCAGTGGTAGCGGGTGTTTTTGCTTATATTAAACAGCAACAAGCCATTAAAAATGAACAGCTTGCGCAACAGCAAACTAAAATAGCAACTGAGCAGCGTGATGCTTCATTGTTAAATCAAAGTCGCTTTTTGCTTGATAGGGCCCGTCAAGCTAACGATGATGGAGAGCATGATACTGCGTTGCTATTAGGCCTCAATGCACTACCCGGTTTATATGGCGGAGAGCGTCCAATGCCCGGTGGAATAGGGCAATTGCGTCGGGCGATTTATGCCAATAACAAACACTTTTATTATCAAGCACAAGAAAAAATTGAACAGTACCAATATGTTGAAAATGAACAGCTGTTTGTACTTTCAAATGGCAAAGTTAAGCGTTTATCAATAACAGACAGTGACGAAGATAAACTGCTTAAAACTGAACAGTTTGTTCAAGGCTTTAGTCTGAGCCGTGATAACAAACAACTTGCTATAGCGACTCGAGAGGGCGAAGTCAGTGTTTGGGATAGTGATACCTTAACCAAACAACAAAGCACCGAAATTAAAGCCGAGATAAAAAACCTAGTATTTAGTCCTGATAACAAAACCCTTTATATGAGCAGTCATTTTGACCGGCTCATTGTTTGGGATGTCACTAATAATGCGCTTTTATACGATGTTAAACATTCTCAGCAATACGGCTTGGCAGACATTCAAATTAGCCCAAATGGTCACTATATTTTAACGACTCCTGAGCTCGTGGGGCCACTTAAACTCTTCAACGCTCAAAATGGAAATGAAATACGCTCATTGGATTTAGCTTATGATTTTACAGCTAAAAATAGCTTAGCTCGACAAACAGGCTTTACCAATGATAGCCAAGGCTTAGTTATTTACGATCTAAATGGTACCCGTGTTGAAGCAGTTGAAAGTGGCGAGCAACAAGGAGTTACTCCGCATATTCATACCTTGATGAGTAAAAATGGAGAATACGTTTATGCAATGGCCACTGTTAACCAAGTGCAATCGACAACCGAAAATGCTGATTTTATTCGTAGTTTAGAAAAGGCACCGACACTTTGGAATATCAAAACAAATCAAGGTAGTCAGCTTAGCCATTTTTCAAATGTTGAAGATGGCGCATTTACACCAGACGGTAAGCTTTTGATCACATTAGCGTATAAAAATGTGCGTGTGTGGGATGTCGCAACTGGTATTGAAGTTAATAACTTTAAAATTAATCAGCGCACAAAGCTTGTTTTAACAAACAGTGAGTTGGTTAACGCCTCGAGTGATGACAAAAGTATTTCAATTTGGTCATTACTGAAAAATAGCCCTAGCATAGCACTTAGCGAAAAAATTAATTTATGGGGCGCTGAATTTAGCACTGACGGGCACACTCTAACAGCACAGAGCCTTGATAATAAAAACCAGCTTTATATGTTTAATAGCTTGAGTGGTGAGCTTGTTCGACGCATAGATTTGTGTGAACGACATCGTGTTAATATCGCCGATGTAGCCAATGCAAAACGCTTTATAAGTGTGGAATGTGGTTATGGCAATCACCAAGTATTTGATCTAGAAAAGAACAGCTTAATTGAGTTTGGTGACAAATATGATTCGTCTTCGGTGGTGTTATTAAATGAAGCACAGCATTTTGTTTTATTTATTGAAGATTCTTGGAACAAAAAAGCGCTTTACTTAGTTGACTTGATGAGCGAACAAAGCATCGCCGAAATCCCCCTTAGTGAAGATACCATAATGACCGAGCCTAGGCTGAGTGCTGATGGGCGTTATTTATTGCTAGGTAATAATAAAAAAGGGGTGATGCTTTATGATTTACAAGCGAAAAAGCCGCAGTTTAATACAACTAAAATAGCCCGAGTTCTTGATGCCTACTTTGTGTCACAAGCAAACCGTTTGGTAATAAAAGCAGCCAAGCGTAAAGTGGGTATCTTGGATTTGCAAACCGGTGAGGTTTTAAAACAACTGACCTTCCAGTCTGATATTGCAGACCTACTTGTTAAGGGGAGTGAGCTGGTTATTGGATTAAAAGACAAAGCTGTTGTGGTTGTTGACACTGTTAGCTTGCAAGAACTTTATCGATTTAACACCACTGAAGAAGCTGGGGATTTAAGCTTATCAGCATCAGCAGAATATTTAATAATTAATCAAGGCAAGCCTAGTATTTATCATCTTGACACGGGTCAGCTGTTTTATCAGGTTGATGATTATCAACAGCAAAAAATAGCGTTTGATGAGCATGCTGACCGCTTAATCATATTAGCTAATCAAGGCAAGCTGTTTAGCTTACCCGCATTGAGTCGTGAAATTAATGATGCTGCGAAAAATGCATTGCCAAAAAGACGCAACTGCTTAACGCAAAAACAGCGTGAAGATAACTTTATTTCGCCATTAAATGTTCAGCAAAAACAAGTGCGAGGATGTTTAAAGTAAAATACTTAACCAGATGCTAAAGCTCACCACACTCAATACTGTTGAAAGCACGACGCTACTTGCCAGTGTCGCTTGGTGTTGCTTAATTTGATTGGCGATTAGATAAGCGTTGACCCCTAAAGGAGAGGCGCTTAAAAGTACTAACACGTTCAGTAATGATTGCTCTAGATTGAATACGCTGCCTGCAAAAAAGTAGACCCCGCACGGTAATACAACTAGCTTGATGATGGTTGCGATGATTGAGGCTTGTAAGTTGTCGGCCACTTTATAAAACGCAAGGTTCGCCCCTAATACAAACAACGCACAGGCAATGGCAGGTTTGGCAAGTAGACTCAGGCCATTTGCTAAATTATCAAAAAGTGTAAAGCCAAGTAAGTTAACAGCCAAGCCGCTACTGATGCTTAACACGACTGGATTCAGCAGCATGTTTTTAGCAAATGCTCGCCAAGAGAATGTTTGCTGCGACTTAGCACTGAGCAAAAAGGTAAGGGTAAACAAAAGTGCGCTATGAAAAGTGATGATCATAAACACAATGCCGACCATCTGTTGCCCAAGTGCAGCAATAATTATAGGTAAACCTACCAGTACCGTATTTGAGTAACTACTGCCAAGGGCAAAGACAGCATGACGTGACGGCGCAGACTGCTTGCTAATAAGGTAGCGGTCAAGAACATAGCCAAGTGCGTAAATGGCCAATACCGGGATGTAAAAGCTCAAAAACCCCGCAATGGACACACTATTTTGTAAATCGGCTTGGGCCATATTTAAAAATAGAAAAGCAGGCACACTGATATAAAAAGTAAACTTACTTAAACCTGCTATATGCTCTTTCGATAAAAACTTGCTTCGCGAGCTGATGTAACCACTTAGCACGATAAAAATCAGTGGAAAGATAATCGAAAAAATATGCACTTTAGGCCTTATGATAAGAAGACGTTATCGTCTGAACTCATCACTTTGTGGAAGATTAATTAAAATAAGTACTGCACCTTTACCACCAAATTCAAGAGGCGCTTGGTGCATAGCAATCACATCAGGGTGTTGAACTAAATATTGCGGTACCTTGTGTTTAAGTATGCGCTCACCAATGCCATGCACAACACAAGCGCAATAGTAATGCTGTTTTTTACACTCATGAATTAAACCTGCCAACTCATCTTTGGCTAATTCTTTATTTAAGCCATGTAAATCAAGGGTTAAATCTGGTGGGTAATCTCCACGGCGAAGTTGTTTTGCTAAAAAGCTATCGTGACCTGGTTTGACATAACTTACGGTGCCATGAGTGTCGATGTCTGGTACATATTCATCAGAAAAGAAAAATTCTGCCTGATGTTGCTTTTTTTGCTGGGAAAATTGCTTCGCTTGTGACACTTTAGGCTTATTGGTGAATCGAATAGTGTCTTGTTTAAATGCTTTGGCACCACTGATACTCTGACGAAATAAGTCAATATCGTCAGTGCTAATGTGGTTGTTGGCGTGGGGATCTTTTTTCATGGCGGCAGTCTAAACAAAAAAACGCTAAAAATCGAGTAAAAACCAACTGAAAAGACGGTACAATACGCGTCAGAACAGACTTTGAAAGTTAAGGAACATACATGAACCATTTCCAGATAGAAGACGCAATTTTAGACGAGGCAATTGCAGAACTTTCAACGTTGCATGATTGGTTACGTTGGACAACCAGTCAATTTGCCAGCAGTGGTATTTTCTTTGGGCACGGCACAGATAATGCGTGGGATGAAGCAGTTAGCTTATTATTACCCGCATTAAGTTTGCCAATCGACGCGCCAAAAGAGCTAATGCATGCGCGTTTAACCAGCACCGAGAAAAACCGTTTAGCTGAACTAATTGCAGAGCGTATTAATGATTGTACGCCAGTACCGTACC